>DRTC01000545.1 GCA_011372345.1 Candidatus Cloacimonadota bacterium | reverse complement strand
GAATTTCGGAAAGAAATATCAAATTTGATTTTTCAAAAAAAATATTAGTTAAGAAATCTGAAATAATTGAAGCAGAATTTTTTGTAGATGCAATTGAGAAGGAACAAAATATCTGGAAGAATCATCCGAATGTGATAACCGAAATTTCTGTGAACGGGAAAAAATCGTCTTTCAAAGTGGGAATCGAACCAAAATTTCCGGCAAAGATTAAGTTATCTAAAAAAAGTGGGATTTGTTTCAAAAATACTGAATCGGAGATGTTTCTCGATATTGAGAATTGCTTTGATGAAGATGCAACTTTCAGTTTTGAAATTCCCGAAACTGATATTGTCGGATTCTCCAAAAAGAAATTTGAAATCGCTCTCAAATCAAAAGAGAAGATGTCGATTCCAATTAAATATATTCTGCATAAAGGTTGTGTTTATGCGCATGAAATCGAGGTGAAAGTCGCAAAGCAAAACTGTGAACTGTTTTTCAAACGAAAACTGGAATCGACTTTTTATACTCACACAGATATGTTTTACGGCAAAACGATGAAATTTCATATCATTGCCAACGGAAAATATGTTCTGGGTATTCGGTATTCCGACTTTATAAATCGCGTTTTTATATGGGATGCAATCACGCCTGGAAGAATCACGATGCAATTTCCCAAACTTGGAAAGCCTTATCATGATGAATTCAACAAGAAGCAGTATGACAAGGTCGAGTATTCGTCGGAAGGTTCAATTTCCCGCTTTGTGATTTTTTATTCTTCTGAAAAATTTAAAGATGTGAAGTTTAAAATCTGCTTTGAATTGTATCCAAACGGAATGCTGAAAAGATGGATGGAATTTGAGTTTAACGGCAAAAAACAGATGCAGAAAAATCTCGAATTCAAATACAATATCGGAATTCCTCTCGTTCATACAATCTTACCTTATGAAGGAAAACTGGTGGAAACAAAATCCGATATTATGAATGGAGCAATGAATTGGAATTGGGAGAAAATCACTGAACCATGGTTGTTCTCAAAGTTGGAACAGGCAACTTTCGGCTTGGTTTGGAATGAAAAAAGTCCGCTTCATTTGGGAGATTGGGAGCAATTTTTTGAGATAAAACTTGGTAAATTGAAATCGGGAGAAAAAGTCACAACTGAACCGGTTTATTTTACTTTAAATACTTTCCAGAACTTTCAAGATTTACGGGAATTTGCCAGACAGAAACATCTGAAAAAGGAAAGAATACTGGATAGTTTTCATTTTGAGATAAACAAGGGTAATCCGTTTGTGAAAGATAAAATCCGCTTTTCTATCAGAGAATTTAAGAAAAAAAATCCCAAAGGAAATATCGAGATTTCTTCAAAAAATGAAATTTTCTCAAAAGTTAAAGGAAAATTCAGGGAAGATAAAAGTGAAGAAATCAATCTGGAAACAAAGATCACAAAGCAGGTTGGTTTTGATATTGCTGAAATGAAAGCGAATTTGAATTACCTGAAATTCAGTAAAAAAAAGGCGTGTTTTCCGATCGGGAAAGGGAAAGTCGATTATTCCAAAAATGAAGATATTCATTCGGTCAGCAACGGAATCATTTCTTTGAAAGCATCTGATAAATTCGGACCGGTTTTGTTTTCAATGTTATACAACGGAACTGAATGGCTGGATTCTTCTTATCCAAAAACTAAAGCAAAATCCTGGTGGAATCCCTGGTTCGGCGGGATTTACCTGATTTCGGAAAGGTTGAATGAGAAGGCTTTACTCAAAGAAAAGTATCGAGTTCAGTTTGTGGAAAAATCTGATATTTTGGGGAATGATTGGCAGGGCATAAATATCGAATATGAATTTGAGAAGAATGAGAAATTTAAAGGTCTGAAAGTAAAACAATATTTTTTGCTTCTGCCGGATGTTCCGGTGATGTTCTGCATTTCCGAGATATTTCAAAATACGGGGGAATACATTTCTCACGAGCCGTTTGAAATAGCCTGTTTCCTGAAACCTGATGAAAATTTGAAGAATTCTTCCTTTATAAATAACTCCGGAGCAAGTTCCGGAACAGAAATTTTCGGAGGAAAAAAACAATACAATGTAACAACGAAAAAGAGTGCGATTTTTCGAGGTCAAAATCGTTCGGAAATTCTACAAATCAAAACTTTTTCCGAAAACAGGAAAAATTCGATGTATCTTGATACAAAAATTATATCCACCTGGATGGATGAAAAAATCAACTGTAGAGATAGAGAAACTAAATTTTTGAATCCCTGTTTTTTCATTTTTTCGGAAAAGGAAATCGAGGATGAATTGCTGGTTGATCTCGAAAATGTTCGGTTCGAGTAACACCTTGCGAAGGTTGTGAAACTTCCTGCTTCTCTCGACCTTCGCAATGGTTGGATTGGAATCGAGGTTGTCAACTTAAGTCAAGATTCGGCTAAAGCCGAACTTAACTCAAGTTTATTTCGTGAAAATTCGTGTTAATTCGTGGTTTCAAAAAGAAGGAAAAAATGACAAAAAAACTATTAATCATCAACGGAACTCTCGGAGTGGGAAAAACAGCAGTCTGCGAAAAATTGTATAAAAAACTCGAAAACAGCATCTGGCTCGATGGAGATTGGTGCTGGATGATGAATCCATTCAAAGTGACGGAAGAAAACAAGAGGATGGTTGAGGATAATATCACTCATCTTCTAAAAAATTTCCTGAAAAATCCAACCTTTGAGTATGTGATCTTCAGTTGGATAATCCATCAGGAATATATTTATAAGATTTTATTGAATAAACTCCAGTCAACCAATTTCGAATTGAAGAAAATCACCTTGATGTGTTCAGAAAATGAACTTCTAAAGAGAATGAAAAGAGGTAAAAGAAGTGATGAAGAAATCAGGAAAAGTATCGAATATCTGAAATCATATCCGGAACATGATTCAATCAAAATTGAGACTTCAGATATTTCAGTAGATGAAACTGTTGAGATGGTTTTAGATGTTTTGTAACTCAAACAATTTTGTTTGAGAGAGTAACTCAATCATCCTGATTGAGATTTTGGAATAAAATATCTGTAATATTTTAAAATGGGAAACGACTTTGTCGTTTAGCAATAACACGGTTATTGCACTCCAAAAAAAAGTAAGTAATGGGGACGAAGTCTATCCAGTATCAAAATAAAATAATTGAAAAAGCGAAATTTAGCAGGAATTTATTTCGTGAATTGTCTTTAATTGAAGGAGGATAATATGCTTAAAAATAGTCAAACAAAACTTTCAGGAAATCTTTGGAAAAAAAGAAATGTAATATCATTACTGTCATTTCTATTTTTCTTTAGTCTTTCAGCGACAATAATCAATGTTCCGGCAGAGCAACCGACAATTCAATCAGCGATTAATATTTCAGTAAATGGTGATACAATTTTAGTCCAGCCCGGAACTTATCAGGAGATCATCGATTATGTCGGAAAAAACATTACTATCGCTTCATTATTCTTGACGACTCAAGATACGACCTTCATTTCTCAAACCATAATCGATGGGAATCAGAGCGGTTGTGTTGTTACTTTCGAGAATGATGAAAATCTAACAGCGGTTTTATCCGGATTTACGATTACCAACGGTTCGGGTGAATGGGGCGGAGGAATTCGCTGTTTGAGTGCTGAACCGACCATTTCCGATGTGATTGTTGAAAACAACTTTGCAATTCATAATGGAGGAGGTTTTTATTTGGAAATGTCCGATTCAATTTTACGGAATGCTGTATTAAGAAATAATTCTGCTCACGGTGGCGGAGGAATTTTCTGCTGGATTTCAGATCCTGATATTCGGAATGTAAATATTTCTAATAATTCAACTACTTTAGACGGTGGCGGAGTTTATTTAGCAGATGCATCCGATCCTGTTCTGATCAATGTGATAATCACAGGAAATTCCGCTTATGAAGATGGCGGCGGTATTTATTGCGGAACAAATTGCAGTCCGATCCTGAAAAATTGTATCATCGCTAATAATTTCGTTCATACCGGAAGAGGTGGTAGTATTATGTTTTATTCCAATACGGAAATAGATTTGGAGAATATTTTGATCAGCGGAAATTCGGCAAATACCGGCGGTGGGATTTACAGTTATTATTCTTATCCAAATTTTATGAATTGTATTCTCCGGAATGATTCGCCGGAAGAGATCGTTGTTTTAAATGGAGATTTGGAAATATTTTATTCGGATATTCAAGGAGATTGGGAAGGAGAAGGAAATCTGGATATTGATCCGCTATTCGATGAAGAACTTTTCACTTTACTGCCTGATTCTCCTTGCATCGATGCCGGAAATCCTGACCAGATTTATAACGATCCGGAAGATCCGTATAATTTCGGATTTGCTCTTTTCCCTGCAATGGGGACTATCCAAAATGATATGGGAGCATTCGGCGGACCTAATACTTTCAATTGGATTCCTCCGGTTTCTACCGACGATGAAATCGTTATAATTCCAACTTTATCGCATCTCATCCAAAATTATCCGAATCCCTTCAATCCGACGACAACGATACCTTTTTTTATTGCAGATGATACACGGAACGCAGAGATAAATATCTACAACATCAAAGGACAAAAAATCAAAGGATTTTCGATTAACGAT
>DRTC01000544.1 GCA_011372345.1 Candidatus Cloacimonadota bacterium | reverse complement strand
GAAGATATTATTCATCTTCTTTATTATTTTCCTGGTATTCCTTCCTAACTGCAGCAAAGAAAAGAAAGAAGAAATAAAAAAACCGGAAGTCGATAAAACGAGAGTGGAAGCGATAAAAGATTCAATTCCTCAAAAAATTTTAAAACCTGAAATTCCCAGACCAAAGATCAAGAAACTTAAAAAAGAAGAAAAGAAAGGAGGAGTTTTATTTGCCCGAAATTCAAATAATAGTCAGATAATTCTTCCTCTCAAAAAAACCGATGTGGAAATGAAGATCACAGCAGGAATTTCCCAAACTGATGTAACTCAAACTTTTTATAATGATACCAAAAATCCTTTGGAAGCGATCTATATTTTTCCACTTCCCTCGCAAGCTACGATCACTGGAATGGAGTTGCGAATTGGAAATAAGATCATTGAGAGCGTTGTAAAGGAGAAAAAGGAAGCGAAACGAACTTATGAAAATGCTAAAAAACAGGGAAAACGAACTGCTTTGCTGGAGCAGGAAAGAGAGAATATCTTCACAACATCCGTTGCCAATTTCCAACCAGGAGAAACCGTTAAAGTAAGTTTTTCTTACCTTGAAAAACTGGAGTATCAGAAGGGAAAGTATGAACTCAATTTTCCGATGGTTATCGGTCAAAGGTATATTCCGTATAAATTAGAGAGAGATGAAAATTCCAATGTTTATGTCACTTCAGATGTCAATGATGCTCATCGCATAAATCCTCCTTTAATTCCATTGAATATGGAGAATGAACATTATCTTTCCTTAAATATCGAGATTGATGGTCTTCCTATAAAGGATGGATTTTCATCGACACACGCTATCGATATCGAGAAGATAAATTCGCAAAAATTTCTTGTTTCTCTTGCTGAAGGCAAAACTGCTCCTGATTGTGATTTTAATCTGAAACTATATTTGAAGGAAAACAATTCTCCCCGGATTTCTCTACTCGATTCCAAATCGGAAAATTCAACTTATAGTATGATCACAGTCTTTCCACCCACAAAAAAGGAAAAAACTGTTTTTATTCCTCGCGATGTGATCTTTCTGATAGATACAAGCGGTTCTATGTCCGGCTCATCTATCGGACAGGCAAAACAAGGTTTGAAGCAATGTCTGAAAATGCTTCGGAATGAAGATCAATTTACGATCGTGCGGTTTGCTAATGAATTTTCTTATTTCAGTCCTGTCCTGCGGAAAGCAACTTCTGATAAGATCGAATCTGCAAAAGGATACATCAATTCTCTCCAATCCGGAGGTGGAACGGAAATGCAGAAAGCTCTTCGTTATGTGCTCGATCTTCCAACCAGAGATTATGCCCTGAAAATGATTGTTTTCCTGACTGACGGTTGTGTTGGAAATGAGAACACATTATTTCATCTGCTCAATGATAAACTGGGAAATGGTCGGCTTTTTACTTTCGGGATCGGTAGTGCCCCCAATGAACATCTGATGAAAAAAATGGCGGAGATCGGGAGAGGACAGTCGCGTTTCATTCATTCACACGAAGATATTGGAGAAGTGATGAGTGATTTCTTCAAGACTCTGGAAAATCCGGTTTTGACTGATATTGCGATCAAATGGCTGAATTCCAAAACAGGAAAAGAAAAAATCGTTGAGCATTTCCCAAAATTGTGTCCTGATGTATTTTATGAGAGACCTTTGCAGGTTTTTGCAAAATATCCTTCCGATTTTAAAGGAAAGATGAAAATATCAGGAATATTGAATGGGGAAGAGGTGATCTACGATTTTCCAATAGATCAAAGGAAATCAAAAACCTTTCCTGCCATCGAAAAAATGTTCGGCAGAGCAAATATCCATGACCTGATGTATCAGATGATGAAATCCAGGAATCCTGAAATAAATAAAAAATTGAGGGATCAGGTTCTTCAAGTTGCACTCGAACATCAACTTGTTTCGCAATATACCTCGCGGGTAGCAGTCGAATATAAAATGAAACAAGAGAAACAGCCTGACGGAACTCTGAAAATCGTGAAAGTTCCGGTCAATCTTCCCAAAGGCTGGGATCCGTCCGTGTTTTATGGGACGGCAACGAATAATTATCTGATATTGCTGATAGGATTTGCGATGATCCTGATAGTTATTGTGATCAGGATATTCAGCAGATGAAAATGATAAGAAAATAATGTTATTTTAAAAGTAGGGAACAGGCATGCCTGTTCCCTACGAAAACAAAAAAATGTTACATTTCTACAGGCTTTTATCCTTCGCTGTAGCCTGCTACGGAGAATGGACATTGTGAACAAAGGATTCCGAAAATGAAAAAAAAGAGAATAGTCACATTCATCCAGCTTTTATTATTTCTTTCAGGAAGTTTTATCATCGCCAAACCTTTATACAAGATCGGTTCTTTAAAATACAGAGAAATGAGGATTCAAAAGATCAAGCAGAAGTGGAAACAGTATGACCAGGACACATTATCATTTGTGTACTGGTTGGAAATTCCAGCAGTAAATATTTCTTATCCGATTTTAATGGAACCTGATAGAATTAATTTAGATAAATATCCCTGCCTGAAATTCCTTGATCCTCAAAAAAAGCAAAATGGTATGAAAACCATCACTGCTCATCGGGATATGCATTTTTATAACCTGAAAATGCTGAATGACTCGGATCATATCTTCCTTGAAAAACAGAACGGTGAAAAGAAAGAATATCAAATTCTGGAGATCGAGATCCTGCCAACCGAAATTGCAGAAAGAAAACTAATGGAGAAAAAAGATGAGGACTGGCTGATTTTGATGACCTGTTATCCATTTCATTTTATCGGACCTGCTCCTGAACGGTTTGTGGTCTGGGCGAAGGAGATTGAACGCGGATGATACGGATTCAGCAGATAATCACGGAATAATTGTCATTGAGTCCAACCTCAAAAAAAATGCCCTGAATAACCAGGGCATTTTTAATATAATCTTATAATTTCCTATTCCAACCTATTCCCCGACAAATCTCTCCAATACAGGATGAGATCATTATCAACCGTAATGATCCTATAAAAAGATTTCGGATTAAACACTACATCGTTGTGAGTAAAACTATTTGTAGAGGAAGAATCCAAATAACCAAATCCCGCATAAGGTTCATCCGATCTCTCAATTTTATAACTATCCGCACCGGGAACAGCTTCCCAGTCCAGCTCAACATGAGGTCCATTCATCTCGTTCCCAAACTCCTGTTTGGGAATGCCTGATGTAATTATCATGCAATCTTCAATCCTCTTCCTCTTCTCAACCAACAATTTTTCCCGTGACAGCATCCAGTTCAGAACATCGCGT
>DRTC01000543.1 GCA_011372345.1 Candidatus Cloacimonadota bacterium | reverse complement strand
TCATATTTATGAAAATATCGGAACTTATACAGTCACTTTAACAGTCACTGACGATAGTTTAAATACAGATACCGAAATTAAAACTGACTACATTTCCATTTATGATGAAGAACTTTTACCTCCGACAAATCTGCAGGCAGAAATCACCGACGATAACGATGTTCATTTGACCTGGAATGCTCCGGGAAGTGGAGAAGGTGACGAAATAGATGAAGATTTCGAGTCATATTCAGATTTTTCTATTCAATTTGCTCCCTGGACTTTAGTCGATGTTGATCAATCGGAAACTTATGGAATAGAAGGACATGATTTCCTTCACAGCGGAGAATTAATGTCCTTCATGGTTTTCAATCCTTCTGCTGTTGAACCTCCGGTAGATGATATGACACCTCATTCGGGAAGCAAGATGGCTGCTTGTATTGCATCTACCAATCCACCCAATAATGATTGGATGATAACTCCTCTTATTAATGTACAAGAAGATTATCAATTATCCTTCTGGGCGAAATCATATACTGCTTTGTATGGTTTGGAACGATTCAAGGTTGGAATCTCGACAACCGATACAAATCCTGCAAGTTTTACAATAATATCAAGTGGTAATTATCTTGAAGCACCAATTGATTGGAATGAATATACTTATGATCTTTCTGATTATGCTGGTCAAGATGTATATATTGGTATTAATTGTATTTCAAACGATGCTTTCTTTTTTTTAGTAGATGATTTTATGGTTAGTTCCGGAACGAGAAAAATATTTTCCTTTAATTTTGAGAAAAATTTCGGTCTTTCAGAAGGTAAAATTGAAAAAGTTCGAATGAAAAATATCTCAAATCAAATTCATAGAAAAAAAGATCAAAGTTTGGAAAGTCGCGACCTTCTCGGTTACAATGTTTACAGAGATGAATTACAAATAAATGACTCTATTATTACTGATCTGTTCTATGATGATCCTGCTCTGGATTTTGGAACTTACCAATACACAGTAACAGCAGTTTATGATGAAGGTGAATCCATTCCTACAAATCCAGCAGAAGTAATAATCGCAGAAGAGGATTTAAAAGCTGGCTTTACCGGAACACCAATATCAGGAACTGTTCCTCTGACTGTTCAATTTACCGATCTTTCTACTGGAAATCCAACTTCCTGGGAATGGGATTTTGGCGATGGTGAAACCAGCATAGAGCAGAATCCTGCTCATGAGTATTTAAGTACCGGGAGTTTTACTGTTTCTCTTACTATTTCAGATGGAACTAATGAATCGACTGAACAAGCAGAAAATTATATCTATGTTTTTAATGATGATTTCTTACCTCCGACTGATCTGCAGGCTCAAATTAATATTGATGATGTTTATTTAACATGGTTGGCTCCGGGAGGTGGTGGAGATGATGAATTTGAGGAGAATTTTGAGCAGGGAATTACTCCTGAGGGATGGACGATCGCCGGAGAGAATACTGATACTTCAGGATCGATACCAGGATTTTGGACAGTGAATGATTTTACAAGCTCAGAAGAAAACATTGAACCGATAGATTCTTATCATTGCGGATTATTCTGGTCTTATGATCATCAGGACGAATGGTTAATTACTCCGGAATTTGAATGTAGTTCCGGTATGAATTTTGAATTCTGGTCAATAGTGTTCGAAGGTTCGATAAATTCTGATCATTACTATGTTAAAGTTTCAGATGATAACGGATCTACCTGGGATATATTGTGGGATGCTTCTGATCTGTCATCCGGTGATTGGAATTATTACAGCTTTCCTTACACTATCGATTTAAGCTCATATGCCGATCAAAATATCAAAGTTGCTTTTAATGCTGTTGATGGACCAACTAATGATGGAATCTGGTATATCTGGTTTGTTGATAACATTACTGCATCAAATGAAAGCAGAATCCTTAAATTTAATCCTGAAGATTTTACCTATAAAAGCATTAGAAATACTAATAATTTTTCAAAAAATTCTAACGAATATTTCAGGATAAAAACTCTAAAACCGGATACTTTCTCATATAGAGATTTACTCGGCTACAACATCTATCGAGATGGTTCCAAGATAAACACAATTGCAATAACGGACTTGTATTATAATGATCAGGATTTAGCGAATGGGACTTATGAATACGCTGTTTCTGCTGTTTACGATGGAGGAGAATCCGTTCTGACAAGTCCTCTCGAAGTAACGATCTCCGGAGATATTTCCTATATCTATCCAGGAGATACGAATAATGATGGAGATGTCAATGAAACCGATATTGAACCAATCGGTACTTATTGGAGAAAACAGGGCAATCCAAGAGCGTCCTTAACTTTCAATTGGGAAGGAATTGAGCATCCCGGAGGTTGGAACGAATTTGATGCTGCTTATGCGGATTGCAACGGTGATGGAGAAGTAAATATCACCGATGTTCTGGCAATCTTACTAAATTGGGGAAAGACTCATTCAGCGACTCAGGGAATAACGATTTCACCTGAAATGATCGAAGCTGCTCAAGATAATTTTATCGAAATCTACGAAAATCTCGGAAATTCCGAAAACGAGATAAAAATAAAAAATCATATTGCCGATCTTTTTGGTTTACCTCAGATCGAATTTATCGAGCAGGATCTTCTTTATCAGAATTATCCGAATCCTTTTAATCTTTCTAACAACAATTCCGGTACGAATATTTCTTATCAAATTGCAAAAGATGGTTATGTGGAGTTGTCGATTTAC
>DRTC01000542.1 GCA_011372345.1 Candidatus Cloacimonadota bacterium | reverse complement strand
GGCTTATCTTATAGATAATTCAGTATACCATCCTGAAGGAGAGAAGCTGGAAGCTCTTTATGAATTAGAGATTATAAGCAACACGTTGAAACTTAAAGATATAAAATAATCAAGGAGATTTAAAATGAGAAAACTAAGTATCTTATTTATCCTTTTAATAATTTCAGTGAGTGTTTTTGCATTTGAGCTTAACACATTGATTGATACACCTACTGCCGGTATTTTACAGCAGGGTGAAGCAGAGATCACCGCCAAGATATACAAAGACAACGGTTTGTTGATAGGAACAAGAGTAGGACTTTTCCCGCGTTTTATGTTTGGAGTGAATTATGGTGCTGAAGAAATAGTTGGTGATAAAGACCCTCAATGGCATGATAGGGTTGAATTTAATGCAAAAGTGCGGCTTATGGATGAGAGTAATCAGCTTCCAGCTATTGCCATTGGTTACGATTCTCAAGGACACGGAAGATATGATAAATCTCAAAAACGATATGATATAAAATCTAAAGGCGTATATCTTACGGTCAGTAAGAACTTCTTCCTATTTGGAAATATAGGTGTTCATGGTGGAATTAACTACAGCCTAGAAACTGAAGATAAAGATGATGAACCAAATCTTTTTGTTGGTTTTGATAAGACAATAGGAGATATGATCGTATTATTAGCAGAATATGATACCGGATGGAATGATAACGAAACGAATCTTGTAAAAGGTAGAGGATTCTTCAATGCTTCTATAGATATACATTTCACAGACGCTCTTATTATTAAGGTATCGTTTTATGACTTAATGCTTAATAATATTCATACTCAAGGTTGTGATAGATCGATCACACTCCTCTACAATATGACTTTTTAAACTTCCATGAAAAAAGTTTTTTACCTTCTGCTTATTCTAATGATTTTTGCAGGGTGCGCAGTTAATAAAAATATATCTCATCAACCGAATTTTATTGCCGAGAATTACTTTCTTTTCGGACAGGCTGCAATGCAGCAGCACGATTTTGAAAATGCAGTTCAATTATATAAAAAAGCAGTAGAAGCTGATTCCAACAATGTTTACCTTAAAGAAACATTAATGGAGGTTTTAGCATTAAAAGCTTTTTTTGATAAATCGGCAAATTCTGAAATTATTGAACTTGGAAAAATTTTCTGTAACAAAAACATAAAATCGGAAAAAATCTATTCAATTATAGCCGAATCTTACCGCAATGAACAACAGAATGAAATGGCAGAAAAGTGTTTTAAAAAAGCTATTAAAACACGACCGACCATGCGAAATCTGACAGCATATTATGTCTTCCAGCAAAACACCAAACCATCAGGAAATATTAAGCTTCTTAAAAAAGCGATAAAACTCCCATGGGATGAAGAAAAACTGGTACTGACAATTGCTGAGTTATATAGTGAAATTGATTCAGTAAAAAGTCTTGAAATATTTACTGATGCTTACGAAAAATGGACAGATGAAACAAGCTTAACTCCGTTGCTTACATCTTATGAAAAACAAGGTTTACAAAACAAAGTTATAGAAACGATTCAGTTTCATATAGATAATAACAGGATTCTTTCTGATCCAATAAAAATTTATCTGATCGGAAGATATTTCTCAATTGGGCAGTATGATGAAATATTAAAAAATAAAACTCTGTGCTTCGAGGTTGGAACTCACGATATTTTAAAATACCTTTTCTTTTCTGCAATTAGAAAAAACGATATTAGTACTGGAATTCGAGCAGGGCTTGCAATCGAAGAATCCGGAGAATTAACAGAGGAATTTTCATCATCTTTCTATACCTATTTTGCTGATCTTTATCTATCTGCAGGTGATTATGTAGAAGCAGCGAACAATCTGTTCAAAGCGAAAGATATTAATACAATTCACACTTATATATTCAAGGTTGATCTTTCTAAGGATCTTGAACGGAAAGAAAAAATATATAAACTTTTATTACAGTATTATAATATTTTAGAGGATAAAACAAAGGCAAATTATCTGCTGGCGATTTTCCATACAGAATTTGAAGAAAAAGAAATCGCACTCGAGTTACTAAATAAGCTCCCTGATAGTTTTATTAACGAAAACGAACTCAATCTTATGGTTGCTCTTGCATATATTCAAAATGCTATGGACCTCCAAAAAGCTAGATCGCTCCTCTCTAATATTGAAGGGATGAAAATCACCCCGAACGAGCTTATTGCCAGTCTGCTGTTTGGAACTGAACACGATTCTATTGCCTATTCTATCCTGAAAGATGAAATTGAAACTAATCTCAAACCTGATGCTTCTACATTTGCAAACTGTTCAATTCTTGGTGAAATGTACGACACCCCTGATAGTCTGCTTATTATTTTGGAAAAAGGAGTTGTTCTTTATCCGGAAAATGCTGACTTACTCAATGCTGTTGGTTATTTTATAGCTAAAAATGAACTTGAAGAAAAATATGATGAAGCTTTAAACTATTTGAAAAAAGCTGTTTCATTAATGCCGGAAAGTGAAATGATCTGGGACAGCTTGGCTTGGCTTTATTGTAAACAACAAAGATATGATGAAGCACTTAAAGCGCTGAGAGTTCCTCTTTCAAATGAAATAAATAACAGCGAAATTGCTTATCATATTGGTGAAATATATCTTGGATTAAATAAACAGAAAAAGGCAAAATATTATTTTAATTTGGCAGTTGAGTTGAACAACGAAAAACAATCTGTTCAACTTTCTAAAGAAATTCTAAGTAAG
>DRTC01000541.1 GCA_011372345.1 Candidatus Cloacimonadota bacterium | reverse complement strand
CTCTTCGGAAGCTGTTCTGATCTCGCAAAGTGCAGTTGGTTTCAGCGGTCCGAGCAATGAATTTACCAGGGTTTTCACTATACACGAAGGAATGATCTTCGATATTGAAAAAGAGGAAAACAACTGGAGTTTGATCAAACTCACAAATGGTTTGGGAGGATGGATAGAATCGAAGAATCTGGAAAAAATTAAAATATAACTTCTCAAAAAAACAATTCTTTATAAATTGACTTTATGAAATATAAGATTTTTACGATCCCGAATTTACTCGCTTTTTTCCGAGTTATTGCAGGTCCGATCGTGATGTGGAACATTATATACGATAATAATAAAACTGCCTTTCTCATCCTCAGCTTCGCTTTTATAACAGACCTTTTCGATGGTTTGATCGCGCGTAAATTTAACCAGAAATCTCTGATTGGAAGCATCCTCGATCCGATTGCCGACAAAGTTCTCATGGGTTTTGTTCTTTTTGGGATTTGTATCAGGAACAACCTGCTTTTCTGGATCCAATTATTTGGAATTTTAGCATTGCTTTATGTTTTGATGTTCATCCTGTTTTACCCGTTATTTCTGAAAAAAGGAGTAAAAATAAATTTTGTTGGTAAAACCTGTGTATTCATAAATTGTTTTGTCATTTTGGCTCTTGTTCTCCAATATAATGTCTGGTTGATGAGAATTTTTACGATCTGCCTGATCCTTCCACAATTTGTTTATTTCCTGCAATTCACCAGAAAAGTTGGAGAAGAAAACCATGAAGTTGCTCATTGAGTTAAACAGAAAAAAATGAGAAAAACAGAAGAAACATTATTTCAGAAAAATGAAATATTTAGAGGTGAAAAAATCTGTCTTCGTCTTGAAAAAGATTCGATCTAATTCAGTGTTCTCATCATATCTCAATGAAAATCAGTTAGCATCGATGATGATAAAGTACTGGTTGTTCTCAACTCGACGACTTCGTCTTTCAAGTCGAGTCCAACCTAAAAAAATTCAGTTTATTTCTGTGATTTCAGTTAATCTCAATGAATAAATTTATTGATTTTAAGGAATTCCTCAGATGGAAACATTATTTCTGAAAGGTTATTATATCGGAATTACAGTCGCTATTCTTATAAAGAATATTCTCTGGTTAAGAGTTGTTATGGTTTTTGCGGGAATCTCGATGATCTGCTATGGAATTTCAATCAATGAGAATAACACAACTCGCTGGTACATTTTATTTGTGATCATAAATTCAGTGCAGATTTTCAGGATTTTGAAAAGTAAAAAAGAGATAAACATCAACGAAAATATAATCGATATTTATGATAATGTTTTTGCAGAGATGACAAAAAGAGAATTTATAAATTTTTGGAAAGAAGGCAGCAAACTTTCCGCTCTCAAAGGTGAAATATTATGCAAACAGGATGTCATGCAGGGAGATATTATCCTCGTTCTAACCGGAAAATTGTCAGTATTTAAGAATAACATTCTTATTGCAGAACTCCATCGTGGAAACTTTGCTGCCGAAATGGGTTATCTCACTAATTCTCCTGCTTCTGCTGATGTGGTTGCGGAAACAAATATGACTTATAAATCATGGAACAGGATTTATTTTGAAAATTTGAAAAATAATAATCAGTCACTTTATCATAAACTCGAGAAAATTTTCAGCAAAGATCTGATCGAAAAGATAGAGCATAAACTTCAATGAAATTCTTAATTTTTATCTTGCTTATTTCTTTTTCATTTCCATTTTTTTCAGAAGAATTTCTGATTCTTTCCGGAAATGCGACTCAAGGAGGAATTTTAATTGGAAATGTTCATCAAGATGTTGAACAAGTTTTCTGGAATGAGAAAAATTTAGCCATTTCTGACCAGAAAATTATTATTGGATTTGACCGAGACGAACCGCTTGAACATCAGATTTCTCTAATTTTTAAAAATGGTGAGATTATTAAAAAGGATTTTTTGATCAGCAAAAGAGAATATGAAATTCAGAGGATCGATAAAATTAAAAAAGAATATGTTGAAAAACCGGTTGATAAGAATTTATTACGCAGGATTTCCAATGAAAGTAAAAGTCTGCAAGCTGTTCGTTCCGGAATTTACAAAGAAAATGATATAATGTTCGAGGAATTTATCAGACCAATCGAGGAAGGAAAGATTTCAGGAGTCTTCGGCAGCCAGCGAATTTTGAATGGAATTCCAAAAAGTCCTCACAGCGGATTGGATATTGCTGCTCCCAAAGGAACTCCGGTGAAAGCAATGTCAAACGGAATAGTTGCTTTGATCGGTGATTATTTCTACAATGGCAAATTCGTTTTAATCGATCACGGATTAGGTTTGAGTTCGATTTATATTCATCTTGATTCGATTGCAGTTGAACTTGGACAGAATGTTGAAATAGGTGAACAAATTGGATCCGTCGGTTCGACCGGCAGAGCAACCGGACCTCATCTGCACTGGGGTGTAAATTATTTCAAAAAGAGGATCGATCCGGAATTATTGCTCGATCAGGATGAGAAATTTTTGATTATTAAAAAATAATACTCGGAACAAGTTCCGAGTTACAGCATTGTTCCCAATCCCCTGATTGGGAACATAATATTCATCTAAACCCTGTTTTGAAATTAAATTCCTTTCCAAAATGGAATTGGAATATTAGAGTGAGTAAAAAAAAATGAAACAAGGATTTCCGAAAAAATTGCATTCCCAATCGGGGATTGGGAATGATAATGAAAAAAAATAATACTCGGAACAAGTTCCGAGTTACAGCATTGTTCCCAATCCCCTGATTGGGAACATAATATTCATCTAAATCCTGTTTTGAAATTAAATTCCTTTCCAAAATGGAATTGGAATATTAGAGTGAGGAAAAAAAATGAAACAAGGATTTCCGAAAAAATTGCATTCCCAATCGAGGATTGGGAATGATAATGAAACTACGGAGCAACTATGAAAGCAATGATCCTCAATAAAATCACAAATCTGAAAAAGAACAGAAATCCAT
>DRTC01000540.1 GCA_011372345.1 Candidatus Cloacimonadota bacterium | reverse complement strand
TACAGGGACCCGATCCCAAATTTAACACGGTGGGAAATCCGTTTTTACAGGATTCAGTCAAAGGAGTTTCCGGTTTGGAAGCTATCTGTTGGTCAATCCTATCTCTATTAATAACAACATCATCACCATTTCTGATATCATCGATGTAATTCTCAAATTTCTCATTTTGTTTTTGTTGTATCAGATAATTTCGGATATTATTTTTCATTTCATCAAAAGATGCACCCTTCATCTGATCTTGATTTTCCTGATAAAATTCATCAAGTTCCGCTTCTGAGATTTCGATGTTTTTTCCCATTTCATCAATCAGCTTCTGGATTCCGCTATCTTGCTGAGACGGGTTTGGTTTTTCGGATTTTATATAACCCTTCTCGATTGCTTTTTGAACCAGGATTTCCTTGATGATCAGCTGTTCAAGATAAAGATCTTTGTCGTTTTTGAACATATCTTGATACTGGGGAGAAAGTTTCTTATACTCTTCTTGCAGTTCTGATTCCGTTATCTCTACACCTTCCACTATTGCAATCACATCACCTACTGCTTTTTTATCTTTGGATTTTACAGTTTTTTTTGTTTCTGCTTGAATGTTTTTTTTGATTTTTTTCGGTTCTTCTTTAACGGTTTCTGTCTGTTCTTCAGAATCTATTCCCGTTTCGCTCTCTTCTTCCTTTTCAGACAAGATCGTTTCTTTGACAACTTTCTGCGGATCGGTTGTAGATTCCAGAACTGAACTTTCTGTGTCTGTTGATTCTTTAATGTTATTCTCAGGTTGGTTTTTGAGGACTATGACTACAGCCACGATAGTGATCAACGCTAATATGATCAAGATTTTGGATAAATTTTTCATGAAATAATCTTCTGTTATCAACAATAGCTGTCTGGTGATGTTGTAGTTGTATTAATTTTCATTTTTTTTAATTCTTTTTTCAAAATTGCAAAAGCAGTTTCGATCGTACTGTCATTCACTTCAGTGTTACCTTTGGTAAATCCCATTTCAGTTAAAATTAAGGAAAACGGCTTGATGCCACGATTTTCGAAATTTTTAGCAGCCCATCGCATCGAACAGCAATCGATAGTTAAATTAAGTTCTGCATCTCTGGCAGAAGCGGTGAAGCCGGAAATATCTGCCCCAACACCAGCCAGGCAACTCATTTTGCCAAAACCTTCTTTCGCCAGTTTTCGGGCTATTCTGTCTAAAAGATCGCCAACACCTGCTCCGCCTGAGCAAGGGTAAATCAATCTTAATCTTTCATTTCCACAACAACATTCAGCCATTTTGTACCCTCCTATTTGTTTATCATCTCTGCTATTTTTTCTGCCGACAAAACTTTGCCAACTGTAACTACTTTTTCGTCGATTACTAAAGCCGGTGTCATCATCACACCGTAATTCATAATATCATTGATTTCGGTTACTTTTTTTACTGTTGCATCAGAACCTGTTTTTTCAATCGCTTTTACTACCGCTCGTTCTTGTTGAATGCACTTAGGGCATCCCGTTCCCAATACTTTGATAATCATTGTTTCACCTTTCCATATTTGGCATATTGCCCTGTATTACAAATTTTGAACTACCAAAATAGCTGCAACGAATAATAGAACAGTTCCGAAAACGATTTTTATATTCTTTGATTTTAACTTTGTTGCCATCACCCGTGAACCTGATTGACTTCCCAG
>DRTC01000539.1 GCA_011372345.1 Candidatus Cloacimonadota bacterium | reverse complement strand
ATATTACAATTGAGGAATTATAAATGAAGAATCTCACACCATCAAAAATAGTCGTTGAACTTGATAAATACATTATCGGGCAGGATAAAGCGAAAAAAGCAGTTGCTATCGCTTTGCGGAACAGATGGAGAAGGCAGCAGGTCAAAGGTGAACTACAGGAAGAAATAATGCCGAACAATATCATCTTGATCGGACCGACCGGAGTAGGAAAAACAGAAATCGCTCGTCGATTATCCAAATTGGCAAATGCTCCTTTCGTTAAAGTAGAAGCCTCCAAATTCACGGAAGTCGGTTATGTCGGAAGAGATGTGGAATCTATGGTGCGGGAATTGATGAATGTTGCGATCAATGAAGTTCGGATCGAGATGACCAGAGATGTTCAGGAAAAAGCAGAATCCAAAGCCCGTAAAAGAATGATCGATATCCTATATCCCCGACCTCCGGTAATACCCAGAGAATCGGAAGAAGAGATCAAGAAAAAAGATGAAAGATACAAACGGATACGACAGAAAATGGAACGACTTCTCGACACCGGAGAATTGGATAATCGAGAAGTAGAAGTTTCACAGGAAATCCATAAATCTCCGCACATCGAGGTTTTTTCCAATACGGGAATGGAGAATATCGATTTTCAGTTCGGGGAAATGATAAGCGGATTTCTTCCTTTTAAGAAGGATAAAAAAAAGAAAAAAATGAAAGTTCCTGATGCTCTCAAACACCTGATTGAAGAAGAATCCAGCAGATTGGTCAGCAAAGAAAAAGTGACTACTGAAGCGAAAAGAAGAGTTGAGAATGACGGTATTCTTTTTATAGACGAGATCGATAAGATCGCAGGTTCCGATCATCGTTTTGGAGCAGATGTTTCGCGCTCTGGTGTGCAAAGAGATTTATTACCGATAGTCGAAGGTTCGAATGTTCCCACGAAATACGGAATAATCGATACATCGCACATTTTATTTATTGCAGCAGGAGCTTTCACAGTTGCGAAACCATCGGATTTAATCCCTGAATTACAGGGCAGATTTCCCATCCGCGAAGAACTTTCCAGTCTTTCCAAAGATGATCTGAAAAAAATCCTGATCTATCCGAAAAACTCTTTGATCAAACAATATAAAGCACTTTTTAATGCGGAAGAAGTAAAACTGGTTTTCAATGATGATGCTGCCGAGGAAATCGCCAATTTTGCTGCTCTAGCCAATGAAAAAATGGAAGATATTGGTGCTCGTAGATTGCATACAATTATGAATGCACTCTTAGAGGAACAGCTTTTCGATATGCCGGAAAAGAAAAAGAAAAAACTGACGATCACCAAAACTTTTGTTACTAAAAAATTGAATAAGATCATTAAAGATGAGGATTTGAGTAGGTATATATTGTAAATATAACCTGATTTATAGTTCCAAGCTTAAAGGATTGATTCAATGAAAAAAATATTTTTAATTCTATTAATTATCATATCCTCTCAAATTCTAATTTCCAAGACATACAAACAATTTCCATCCGAACCAATAACTCTCAAGCCATACACATCCTTCGATTACGAAGAAATCGACGAATCATCTGCGATCATTAAAAGCAGAATATGGGAGAATGTTTACTGGACTTTGAATGATTCGGGTGATGAAGCACGCATTTTCCCATTCAATCATGATGGAAAAGTTTTACGAGCAAACTGGTATAAAGAAGAAGCCGGAGTTTACATTCCCGATGCCGTGAATGTCGATTGGGAAGATATGACGACCGATGATCAGGGGAACATTTATATCGGAGCGTGTGGAAATAATGACAACATTCGTCGGGATCTGGCAATTTACATTATTAAGGATCCATTTCCGGCATCGACCAGCAAAACACGAGTTTTTCAAACTATTGATTTTTATTATCCTGAACAAACCGAATTTCCGGCAAATCCCAATAATTTCGATTGCGAAGCAATATTCTGGGCAAAAGGGAAATTGTATCTCCTGACCAAACATCGAGCAGATTCAAAAACATGTTTATATCGATTTGATGAGATGGAATTATTCAAAAACAATCCCATCACTAAACTAGGATCTTTTGAGATCGGGGGAATGGTAACTTCTGCTGAAGCATCGAATGACGGAAAAAAACTGGCAGTTCTAACCTACAATTCCGTTTGGCTTTTCGAAAGTGAAACAGACGACTATTTTAATGGTAAAATATCGATACTTCCCATCAAAGCCAAGCAGTGTGAAGCGATCTGCTTTGATGATGATGAAACTTTGTTGATCACAAACGAGCAAATGGAAATTTTTGAATTAAAAATTTATCAGTTGCTTCCCTATAATTAAAAGGAGAGATTATGTGCAAAATGATAGGTTCTTGCGGGATTGTCTGTTCAGATTGTCCGGCTTTTATTGCCACCCAGAATGATGATGAAGACTTAAGAAAAAAGACTGCTGCTGATTGGGCAAAAATGTATGATGCAGACATAAAACCGGAAGATGTTTTTTGTGTCGGCTGTCTGCAAAGCAACGGTCGTTTGTTCAGTCATTGCAATGTTTGTGAAATACGAAAGTGCTGTCGGGAAAAAGGAATTGATAATTGTGCTTATTGTCCTGATTATGCCTGCGACAAGATCATCGAGTTTTTCGGATTTGTCCCGGATGCGAAACTTACATTGGAGAGAATCAGGAACAGTTAATAGAGTCCATCCGATAACAATGAAACTTGAATTAAGTTCGCTTTTGCTGACTCGATTTTTGTTTTCTGATCTGATTATACATCTGAACTTAACTCGAGACTCCGTTTTAAGTCAAATTTCTATTCATCTGAAATCCGACATTACTGACAGATTTGATTAAACTAATGAAACAATATTTATGTAATTTGGTAGTATAACATAATTTATGAAAGATTATGAAAAAATGATGCTGACTTTCCGAAGCTTCTCACGAAGGAATTCTATCCGGCAGTTGCCGGATCGGAAAGTTCCGAGACATATACACCCTTCCGAATCTTAATGTAAGAACTAGTGAAAGAAAGCTTCGGAAGGGAAATGGGTAGTGTATCATTGTTTATGAAAGATTATGAAAAGTAATTTCATAAATATGAGAGAGATTATTTGAAATTTGAATTGGGAATTTATCATTAGTAGCATTTGAAAGATGCTCTCTTATCAATTAGTTTAGCAAACGGATAAAAGATGGATTTTTTAAGGCATATCCCAGAAACAGATCAAACCGGTCTTGTTTTTAGGGGAGATTTCCCAAAAGTGCT
>DRTC01000538.1 GCA_011372345.1 Candidatus Cloacimonadota bacterium | reverse complement strand
TCTCACAAAGAAATTCTCTTATATAAGATTCGGAAAGTTTTATCGTATATTCTTTATTATCATTATTCTAACCTTCCGAATCCTCTTTCAAAAGAATAATTGAAAGAAAGGCTTCGGAAGGGAATTTAGGTGTGGTTCGGAACTTGTTTCGAGACTTTGAAATGGGCAACTTCCGAATGTGCGCAGCTCTTCGGTATGTTGAATTTGACGAATTATTGTCCAAAACAATCGGAAGATCAGCCAGCTGAACATTCCGATGTTTTTTTTACTTTCGAATGGTTGAATTTGGAAAAAAGATTCGACTCATATATGATGTGATGAGTTGAATCTTTTTTTCGTATTAATATATGAGTCCACTCAAAAAAAGGTCAAACTCAATAAAATTAGAAACCGTTAAAACGGTTAATAAGAAGATAGAGGTCATTAACTGATTCATCAGTTTCCAAATTTCGGGCAAAATTTCATACATATTCCAAATTATTGCCTTTTTAGAGTGGATTCTTATATTCAATCTCAATTTTTTGTCTCGATTTTCTCACAATTTGAATAAAAAAAATACTTTACGGATTAACTCTTATTATTTTTTTTAAACTTGCCAAATTTATGAGATTTGGCAAGTTTTGAGAAATTAAAAAAGGGAGAGAATAAAAATGAAAAAAATGATGATTTTACTGTGTCTGATAATTGGATTTTACCTTTCAGCAACTTGGATAGAAATCCCGGAAAATAATCGAGAAAATCTTTTTGAACATCTTTCAGGAGATAGAAATGCCATCGAACTGGAATTTTCTTTGAATGGTTATGAGATGGAAACAGTTTCCGAAAGAGGTGAGACTTTTCAAAAATTATCATATTCCAATGAAGGTGAATTTCTGGAAATCGGAAAACCCGATCTTCCGCGATTTTCCCGCCTGGTTGCCATTCCTGATGAAGGACAGGTGACGATTGAAATCCTTTCTTTTGAAGAGGAAGTTCTAACAAATATGAGTATTTATCCCAGGCAGGAATTGCAGTTGGAAAGCGAACCGCCAAGTTCCAACTTCGTGATCGACGAAAGATTTTATTCTTCCGGAGATATTTTCCCGGTAAAGATCGTAGAAACAGGAACCCCCGCAATTATGAGAGATTTTCGAGTTGTTAATGTAACTGTAAATCCTTTCCGGTATGATCCTCAAAAAAAGGAATTACGGATTATCAAAAACATTAATTTCAAGGTGAATTGTTCAGGTAAAGGTGGAGATAACATCAAAACTACAACTCGTAAAACTTCAAGGTCTTTTGAATCATTCTATGCTTCATCAATCCTGAATTACGGATCACTAATAACTCGGGACGAAGAATTTCAGCAGCCGAGTTATCTCTTTATCTATCCCAATAACACATCGGTTGAAACCTGGCTTGATTCTCTTGTGTTTTGGAAACACCGGAAAGGTTTTGAAGTCACAGCAGTCAATACTTCCGAAACAGGTTCATCCAATAGTCAAATTAAGAATTATATTCAAGATGCTTATGATAACTGGGAAAATCCTCCTGAATTTATCTGTTTAGTCGGAGATGCAGGCGGAAGTTTTAACATTCCAACCTGGATTGAAAACTATTCTTGGTATAGCGGAGAAGGAGATCATCCATATACGCAGTTAGAAGGAAACGATGTGCTGGCAGATGTATTTCTGGGACGGCTTTCATTCAATACAATAACAGAATTTCAAACGATATTGTCAAAAATATTAGTTTATGAGAGAAATCCTTACCTTGATGAAACAGACTGGTATCATAATGTTTTATTAGTAGGAGATCCAACCCATTCCGGTCAATCTACAATCATTATTAACAAAGATGTTAAGGAAATGATCAATGATAGCGAAGATGGTTTTACTTTTGATGAAGCTTATAATGGTTCTTATGTTTCTCAGATAAGTTCGAGTTTGAACGGAGGTGCAAGCTATTTTAATTATCGCGGTTATATCGGTATGAGTGGTTGGGGTAACAGTAACACAGGAAGCCTGACCAATGGCTATAAACTCCCCGTTGCTGTAATTCTTACTTGCGGAACCGGTGGTTTTGAAGGAACTAGTGATTGCCGCAGCGAATATTTCCTGAAAGCCGGAACTCCATCTGTCCCCAAAGGAGCAATTGCAGCAGTTGGTACAGCAACTTCCGGAACTCATACCTGTTTTAATAATAGTGTTGATATCGGGATTTTTTCCGGAATTTTTCGTGACCACATCTATCACATGGGTGGAGCACTCAATCGCGGGAAATTGAATTTATATAATAATTATCCCAATAATCCTGGGAATGCAGTAGAAATATTTTCTCACTGGAACAATCTGATGGGAGATCCCGGAATGGAGCTCTGGACAAATGAACCTGACGAAATGATGATCACATATACTCCCACAGTTTCTCTGGGATCGAATTATCTCGAAGTTGTAGTGAAGAATAATTATGATCATTATCCTCTTGAAAATGCCTGGGTTACAGCCCTGAAAGGTGAAGATGAGATTTTCGCTACCGGTTTCACCGATAATGAAGGAAGAATTTTTTTACCTATCTACACGGAAAACGCAGGAGATGTGTTACTGACAGTAACTAAACATAATTATATTCCCTTTTTGGGAAATTTCAGCATAATTCAATCTAATGTTTTTGTGAATATTTCCGAGATAAATATCGATGATGATATGATTGACACTTCCCATGGGAATGATGATGGAATAATTAATCCCGGTGAAGATATTGAACTCGGTTTGATGATGAAAAATTACGGAGCATTAGATGCTGTAGGAATTTCAGCATCGATCTCTTCTGAAAGTGAATATCTTACAATAACGGATGATAATGAATTTTACGGAACAATTGAACCCGGAACATCGATATATTCAGAAGATGATTTTGATGTAAGCGTAGATCCTGCAACTGTGGGAGGAACTGAAATAATCTTTGATGTCCAGATAGCTGACGCATCCAGAACAGAATGGAATGATCTGGTTTATTTAACTGTTGAAGGAGCAAATCTTGAGACCCGGGAATACACAATTATAGATGCTAATAATGCTATCCTCGATCCGGGAGAAACTGCTGAATTGGAAGTTACCATAGAAAATATCGGATCAGTATTGTGTTCGGATGTAAGCGGAACATTATCTACTGAAAGTGACAGGATCACTATTGAAGATGCTGACGGATATTATGGGAATATTTCTCCTGGCACGGAAATTTCAAACAGCGGAAATAGATTTGAAATAACAGCCAGTACCCAAATAGTTACCGGAATGCAATTTGTAATGGATCTGCATTTAACCAATCCTGATGGATATGATAATACCATCAGTTTTATCATCGAAGTTGGAGAAGTATCCGTAACCGAACCTCTCGGTCCCGATGCTTATGGTTATTTTTGTTATGATGACGGTGATACTCAATATATCGATGCTCCTGAATACAACTGGATTGAGATCGATCCTGATCATGGTGGTTCAGGAACTGTTTTAAACCTGAATGATAATGGAAATACAGGCGATATTGAAAATGTTTCCCTACCCTTCGGATTTAAGTTTTATGGTGTAACTTATAACAACATAACAGTTTGCTCGAATGGTTGGATTGCTCCGGGAACAACAGAACAATATTCCTTCATGAACTGGCATATTCCGGGACCGCTCGGACCTTCACCTATGATAGCTCCTTTCTGGGATGATCTGAAAATCGGATCAGGAAATGTCTGTTATTATTATAACAGCGGTTCGCATTATTTTATCGTAGAATGGTCTCACCTGCAAAATGAATATAACAGTGCTGAAGAAACTTTTCAATTAATTTTATATGATCAGAATTATTATCCGACCTCTACCGGAGATGGTGAGATATTATTCCAGTATAAAGTCGTGAACAATGTTGATCAGGGAAGTTACAGGGCGCAACACGGACAATATGCCACGGTAGGCATCGAAGATCATACCAGTTATATCGGATTGGAATACACTTATAACTATACTTATCCGGTAGCTGCAAAAATTCTGGAGGATGAAATGGCGATTCTGTTCACAGGTCCTCCCATACCTCAT
>DRTC01000537.1 GCA_011372345.1 Candidatus Cloacimonadota bacterium | reverse complement strand
GATCCACGAGAACTATCCCATTATTCACCACAATTCCGGAAAGGATAATTCCTCCGACGAAGCTGGCAACGGAAAGAGTTGTACGGGTTATGATCAAAATAGCCAGAACTCCGATCAATCCTAAAGGCATGGTAAACATGACGATGAATGGCTGTTTTACTGATTCAAACTGGGAAGCCATCACAATATAGACGAGGATGATAGCAAGGATCAGAGCATAACCGAGAGTCTTGAATCCTTCCTGCATATCCTGAAATGAACCTCCGAATTCGATAAAATAACCGAGTGGAAGATCATCAGTTATATCGGAAATCGCTTCCTGCACTTTCTTAACAGTACCACCAAGGTCTTTTGTGCCAGTAATTCCTGCGGTCAAAGTCACTTTCCTGCTTTGATGTTCCCTGCTGATCTTTTTCGGACCTGTGGAATGTTCGAGATATGCCAGCTGGTTCAAAGGAACTGAAAATCCCAGCGGAGAAACAAGCGAAAGATGCTCAATATCTTCAAAACTATTCCGGTATTTTTCAGCAAGACGAACCCGGATATCGATCTCATCACCTGCTTTGCGAAAAATACCGCAAACTGTTCCCAGAGTTGCAGTATTGATTGCAGAAGCGATTTGAGCAGAAGTTAGTCCATAGCGGAAGGCTTTATCTTTATCGATGATGATATGAACTTCCGGCTTTCCTTCCTTCAGGGAATTGATCACATCTGCCACATTTTCTGTATTAGTGATCCTGTTTTCTATTTGAGAAGCAAGATCGGATAAAGTGTTCAGATCTTTTCCATAAATATTGATTTCAATCGGATTAGATGCTCCTCCACCCATCATTTCTTCCCTGGAAAGAAAAGTCAGAGTTGCTCCTTCTATATCCGGAATCCGGCTTCTTACCAAATCCTGAATCTCTTCATAACTCCTTTTCCTGTCCTTGATCTCATAAAGACGAGCATAAATCTGGGCTTCATTAACTTCCTGCGGATTGGTTGGGTCAGCCATTGCCTGCGAATCAGACATTGGTCCGACCAGAACCATGGTATGACGGACATCCTCAATCTCGCTTAAAACATCTTCGATCTGCTTGATGGCAGCATTGGTTTCATCGAGAGGTGTTCCCAACGGCATTTTAACATTCATCATCAGGAAGGGAATGTCCTGTGCCGGCATAAATTCTGTTCCGATAACATTGATAACTCCGTTTGCCTGTAGTCCCAGGATGGCAAGACAAAGAATGAATAGGGCTCCGGTTATGATCAAAGCCCGGGCTTTATGCTGGAGCACATTTTCGAGTGATCTAATATATTTTTTTCTCAATTTATCGAAGATTCTCTGTTCTTTTTCTTTCTGTTCTCTGGCTCTTCCTTTTTTGAATATGACGGAAGCAATTGCCGGTACAATGGTTAAAGAGACAAATAAAGATGCGAATAAGGAAAAAGAAACTGTCAGGGTTAAACCGCGTACTAAAATTCCGGTCATTCCTTCGCTGAAGATCATCGGGAAGAAAACAGCGATAGTTGTTAAGGTTGAAGCAGTTATCGCCATGCCAACTTCGGTTGCTCCGAATTTTGCAGCCTTGAGTTTGTCCTCACCGAGTTCCAGATGCCGATAGATATTTTCGATCACCACAATGGAATTATCAACCAGCATCCCGACTCCAAGAGCAAGACCACCAAGAGTCATAATGTTCAAAGAATATTTGGCAAGATAGAGCGAAATAAAGGTGGCGACAACAGAAATTGGGATCGCGAGAGAAATCGCCAGAGTTGGTCTCCAGTTCCGCAAGAATAGGAACATGATCGCAATCGCCAGAATACCTCCGATGATCAGGTTGGCAGCCGCTCCTCTTGTAACTTTAGCGATAGGTCTTCCCATATTCATAATTTCGGCAAATTTAATATTTCCTTTATATCCTTCCTCGATTTCTGCAATCTTCTTTTTAACTCTTTTCCCGACTGTGAGAGTATTGGTTCCGGATTCTTTGGAAACCATCAGCATCGCGGTTGGTTCTTTATCGGTTCTGATCTTGTATCGCTGTTCCCTGAATCCGTCGATCACATCTGCTACATCTTTCAAGTAGATCGTTTTTCCGGTTGGCGTGATTTTAATGGGAAGGTTGGAAATTTCTTCGGTAGAACGATATTCCGCTATCGTTCTAACAAGATACTCATTTTTACTTTTCTGGATATGACCGGCAGACATATTCAAGTTTCCAGCAGCAACTATCTGCACAATTTCATCTATCGAAATTTTAAGATGTTCCAGTTTCTGCTTATCGACGATGATCTGTTTTTCTGCTTCATCTCCACCCATGACCATGACGGAAGCGACTCCGATCAGAGTCTTTAATTTAGTGGCAACATCATCTTCCAGCAATTCTCGTAACTGGAATGTATTTTCTCCGCCTGTAACTCCATACATCAGGATCGGCATTTGGGAAAGATTGAATTTCATCACGAGCGGTCGGGAAACTTCATCAGGAAGATAATCGGTTATCTGATCGATGACATCCCGCAAATCCTGGGCTGCGAAATCAAGATTCGCTCCCCAGTTGAATTCGACCATTATCAGCGAAACATTTTCCATACTTTCCGATTTCAGGCTTTTTATATCTTTAACAGCAGCGATTGCAGTTTCGATCGTTTTGGTAATTGTCTCTTCCACATCCTGGGAAGATGCTCCCGGATAACTGGTGATGATCGAAATGACCGGATAATCCATATCGGGAAGCATTTCCAGACCAAGTTTGGTGAAAGAAATTCCTCCCACAATTATGATCAAAATAGTCAGCATTAAAATCGTGATGCGTCGATTTACTGAAAATTCAGGTAACTTCATTATTTAATTCCTTTTATTTGCCGCGGATTTTTGCTCACGGATTTCACGGATTAACATGGATAAGAAAAATGTGACTGGACTTCATCAACTTCAGTTAGATGGAATTCAGTTAAAAATCTTAACTGCTCTCCCGATTCAAGTCCAGTTTCGCTTCGCTCTTCTGAACTCGAATCATCATATAATTTTTGTGTTTTCTGTACTTGTTTGTGGCTATTTTCTTCATGTTCTTAATGGTTGATCCGAACTTCACCATTATCCCGCAAACCGATATTACCTTCGATGATTGCTTCTTCATTTTCCTCGATCCCGGAAATGATCTCTATTTCTTCTTCATTTTCTATTCCGGTTCTAACAGTTTTCATCTTTGCTACATTATTCCGAACAAGAAATATCTCATTAGAATTTAAAATTGCAGAATGAGGGAGAGCGATCACATTTTTCCTGGTTTTTGTTAGAAGTCTAATTCGGCAGAACTGGTTATGTTTAAGAATATTTTCCGGATTATTTAGAGTTATTTCGCATAAAAAAGTACCGGAGAAGCGATCAGCTTCGGGAGATATAAAGGATATCTTTCCGATAAAATCTGATTCCGTTTCGCTATCGATATTAATAACTGCCTGCTGTCCTTTTTTCAGTTTGGAAATATCTCGTTCGGAAATATTCACTTTAACTTTTATCTTATTCAGGTTCATCAAACGAATTAGAACCGGATTCATCATCGAATTGAAAGTTTCACCTTCTTTCTGGGAGACGAGCGTGATCATTCCGTCAAATGGTGCTTTGATTTCCGTGTTTTCCAGTAAAAACTCAAAATTGGATTTCGCTATTTTGTAGGCAGTTTCCACTTCTTCAAAAGTCTTTTCATCAATGGAACCGCTTTTTTTCAATTCGAGCATACGATTGTAATTTTTTTCAAGATTCCCGACCTGGGCAACAGCCTGGATCAAACTTGAATCATCCATCTTCACGAGCAGATCACCTTCATGAACAATATCTCCTTCATCAACAAAGATCTCTTTGATGATTGTTGGAATAGCAGGAGTAATATCGATCACATTTTCTGCTTCCAGCATTCCGGAATATTCGA
This sequence comes from Candidatus Cloacimonadota bacterium, assembly GCA_011372345.1. NCBI lineage: Bacteria > Pseudomonadati > Candidatus Cloacimonadota > Candidatus Cloacimonadota bacterium. Next base: position 3,625 of record DRTC01000537.1, on the reverse strand, counting down.
TGTATTCTGAAATATCTTTGCGAACAGCAGTAATTGTTTTAACATTTCTTGCACCCGTAAATTCTTTTTCCTGTTCTGATGATTCTTCAGTTTTTTTCTCACACGCTGTTATGAAAAACATAATTGTTAAGAAAATCAGGATTATTTTTTTTAGCATTTTTTTCTCCTTTTTTTACCTCATCCCCAGCCCTTCTCCTAAAAAGGAGAAGGGAGTTTTTTAACGGAAATAAAAAAGATTTCCTTAATTTCTTCCCTCTCTTCCCAAGAGAGGGATTGAGGGTGAGTTAATTTGTCCATTTCTTCATCTCATATTTACTCAAAATAAAATCATAGATCGATGAGATCAAGTTCATCTCACTGCTGAACAGCAAAATTTCCGCATCGATCAGTTCTGTATTGGTGACCATTCCCTGTTCAAAAAGCTCATTGATTATTTTATGATTTTCCTGAGCCAGTTCCAGGGCAGATTTATTATTTTCACAGGATTGGGCTTTAGTGATCAGATTATAAAATGTTGCTTCCGCTCCGGATAATAAATTCTCTTTTGCTGATGCAGTTATCAAATCAGTTTGCAGCATTTCATATTTGGTTTTTTTCAGATTAGTATAATTCGCTCCGCTGGAGAATAACGGCATTGATAATACGGCAGCAAGATTCCAGTTTTCCTCTCCGGAAAGATCGAATTTATCGTCATTCTCGATCTCATAAGTAAATTGCAGGTTCAAGGAAGGAAGGAAATTCCCCTTTGCCATCAAATAATTCTTTTTCATCATTTTTCTGGAAAGTTCAAGTGTTTTCAAATTTGGATTTTGGGATTTAACCTGGTTCAAATAAAGATTTAATTTGTTTTGAATTTCAGCAGAATTTAAAGCAGAATATTCCTGAATTTCCGCATTATAATTTTGTGTTTGAATTTTTTCCGGCATTAAAATATCTTCTTCCAATCCAAGCAGGTTTTTCCAGACTGTTTTCAATATTTTAATGTTATTGGTAATTTCATTCAGCGAAGTCTCATCATTTTTTACTTTCACCTGCCACTGCAGAATATCCGATCTTTGTCCGATCCCGACTTCATATTTCTTCTTGATCAGCTGTAAATGTGATTTCGAGGAATTAAGACTTTTTTCAGCCAGTTCCTTCAAATCAGATAATTTTAAAATATTGAAATATGTACCAGCAACCTGGAAAACAATGTCATTTTCTTTATTTTGGAGAGTATTTAACGCTTGCTGTTTGGCAAGTCTTGCTAACTGATATCCGATAATTGTCTTTCCGCCATTGAAGACAGGTTGCTGTACTATGATGTTGTTCATATAATTAGTTTTGTAAATTCCTCCACTCATTGCAGCAGCAGGAATTTCGATCATCATTTGCTGTCCATTGAATATGACAGGCATTTCTATCATCTGGTTTGCCATTTGATAAGTGTTGTTATCGATGCGGATAGCAGTTGAATTAAAGGACAATTTAGGCAGGAAATTTGTGAAGGCATTTTTCTGAGTCCAGCCTGCTGTCTGCAAGGCATTTTTCTCTGAAAGCAATTCTTTATTATTTTGTTTTGCCAGTTCAATGCTTTGTTCGAGTGTTATTTTTTCAGAATGAAGTAGAGATATTAAAAGCAGGATCATAAAAAAGGTAGATGATTTTCTCATAATTTTTTATTCCTTATATGAAACCAAACCTTGTCCCGAAGGTTTTGGGAGTTACAAACAGAGGAATTCTTCCAAAATCTCCGAAGGAAATTGAACCTTCGAAATGGTTAAGGCTGCAAATTCCGACCATTACGGAGATTTAATCCTGTTGGAATATATGAAAGAGTTTCAGGATTTTACTTTGTGGTGGATAATCTGAAATTTTTGAGATAACATTTAATTTTGTATGATTGTTTTTACTTATATCCAGGTAAATTTGCTGTAAAATTTGAGCCTGTAGAAAGGGTAATCCGTTAGGAATATATTTTTTCTTATCTGCTAATATCATTTTATTCCTTTTTTCAAAGTAGTATTCTTACAAAAAAAGAATACATTAAAATTAAATTTTCTTAATGAAGATTCAAAAAAAAATTATAGTTTTAAAGTCAAATATTTTTACTATCTTTATTCAAATAATAATTCACTCCGATCGCTCGTTTAATATCCAGAATTGTTTCCCGATCCCGAAACATATACTCCTCGATCAGAATATATTTAACACCTTCTATTTCTTGATAATATTTATAGGAAATATCCTTTTTATCTTCCTGTTTATTAATTGAATTTTCATCTAAAATAAAATGCTGCTTGAGAGTTTCTCCCTCGAATTTGTTCAATTTGCAAGGAAATTTTTCTTTTGCTTTGATTATATTCAATACTGATTCCATTTATTTTCCTTTTTAATATTCAAAGAGCATTTAAAATTTCTTTAATTTTTAATCAACTATTTTATTTTTTTTCTTTACAGGAACAGTCGGAATTTATTTTAAATTTATACAGTAATCGAGAGAAAAGATAAACGGTTGAAACGGTTTTGGTGATGATGTTTGATGTTTTTCACCAGACTAAAAATCTGGTGTTATTCTGAATTTTCTCTGAAATCAGAGTTACACCGCAATTTATTGTGGTGATATGAAATAAGTATGAAGATTGCAACCATTTCAAGGATTTTAGGAAGACAATGAATAAAGAAATAAAAAATTATATCTGGATTCAAGAGAAACATTTCTCAATAAATGAATTAGAAAAGAATTTTGAACTTTTCCGGAAAGCAAACATTATTGGAATTCTCTGCCGCGGGGAAAAAGAATTCATCCAGAAAATTATTCCGATCGCGAAAGATTTTGGTCTCGAAGTTCATTATTGGATAATCACTTTATTACACAATAAACAGGAACTTCTTCAAAATCATCCTGACTGGTATAATATCAGTCGAAATGGAAATTCCTCAATAGACAATCCACCTTATGTAGATTATTACAAATGGCTTTGTCCAACCAAATCGGAAGTTCAGAAATTTATATTGGATTGGATCAAAGATCTTTCTGAAATTGAAGATTTGGATGGCATTCATCTCGATTATATTCGCTATCCGGATGTGATCCTGCCGAAATATATCCAGCCAACTTATGATCTGAAGCAGGACCGAGAATTTCCTGAATTCGATTTCTGTTATTGTGATGATTGTCGAAACGCTTTTAAAAAACAAACAGGAATCGATCCGCTCGATCTACAAGATCCTGCTTCCAGTAATGATTGGCTGCAATTCCGGCTTAATAATGTGACGAATTTGGTGGAACAGATCATCAAACTTGTTCATCAGCATCAGAAAAAGATCACAGCAGCGGTTTTTCCTATTCCAGAACAGGCAAAGAGATTTGTGCGTCAGGATTGGACGAAATGGGATCTGGATGCTGTTTTTCCGATGAATTATTATAATTTTTATGAGAAAAATTTAAGGTGGATCGAAAAGGCAGTTGAATCAGAAATTCAGGCAATTCCAAAAGAAAGACCTTTGTATTCCGGACTTTTCATTCCCGAAACAAAACCTGGATTTTTACAGAAATCAATCGATTATTCTATCTCAGCCGGAGCAAAGGGAATTTCGATCTTTGATTTTGGTGCGATGACGGAAAAACATTGGGAAATTTTAT
>DRTC01000536.1 GCA_011372345.1 Candidatus Cloacimonadota bacterium | reverse complement strand
CACACTTTCGATATTTAAAATAATCAAATATTTTCAAAATAAGGTAGTGTATCATAGTTTATGAAAAAAAAGGAGTAGTTATGAAAAAAAGTATGTATGTAATTGCGTTATTAGTATTTTTATCACAATTTTTGTTAGCTGAAACGATCATTCAGACTTACAATTTTGAAAAACCTGAGATAAAAAAGGCAAATGGTTTTGATGAGATAGTTTATGAAAACTGTCGTAATTTTGGTGAAGAAGGTGATCCCTCTCTTCCTTATTTAGCAGCTACTATTCTATTACCGCAGAATCAGGAACTGGAAGAAGTAAGAATAATTTCTTCTGATTATTATCCTGTTCAAGATGGGATAACAATTAAACCTGCAGAAAGACAATTTCCAATATCATCGGGAAAACATCTTGATTACAAGGTAATTCCAAACGAAGAAATCTATAATTCAACAGAATCGTTACCTGCGAAGATAGTAAATAGCACAAACACAAATTTCTTGTGTGGTCATTCTATTGCGTCGTTTACAGTTTGTCCTGTTAGTTATGTTCCTTTAGAAAATCAGGTAGAATTCCTGAAAAGTGTAACTCTTGAAATTAAAACCGTTGTAACTGGAAAGGCTTTAGCCTCAGGAAGATTCCTGCAAAATTCCGCAAAAATTGAAAAGAGAATTGAAAATCTCGTCGAGAATCCAGAAATGTTAAATCAATATTCATATTCCCCACAAATTAGAGATAATGAAGAGGATATTCTATTAATAACCAACAACGCTCTTTTACCTTCATTCAGCGATTATATTGATTTTAAGGAAGAAACCGGTTTTATTATGGCAACTGCTACTACCGAATATATCAATACAAATTATACAGGATCTGATCTGCAGGAAAAGATCAGAAATTGTATTATCGATCATAACACGAATAACGGAATCAGTTATGTCATTCTTGGAGGAGATTCCGATACAAATAATTCCAGTGATATAATTGTCCCGCATAGAGGTCTTTCCGCTTTAGATGATCCGACAATTCCTTCGGATATGTATTATGCAGGTTTGGATGGTAACTGGAATACTGATGGAGATGGTACATGGGGAGAGCAAAATGAATGGGATTTGTATGCAGAAGTAAATATCGGTAGGATTTGTGTAGATTCTGCTACGGAAATTATAAACTTCACACATAAATTGGAGATGTATCAGGATTCTCCGGTAGTAACAGATATCGAGAAAGCCCTAATGTTAGGTGAGGAATTGAATAGTAGTCCTCAAACAAACGGCGGAACTTATAAAAATGAAATTGTCAACGGTGGTAGCTATAACGGATATACAACCTCTGGAATTGCAGGAAATTTTACAGTTTCAACTCTTTACCAGATGGATACAAATTGGGATAAATACGATGTTTTCAGTCAATTTAATTCAACCGGAGTTAATCTTTTAAATCATCTCGGTCATTCATCACCTGATTTCAATATGAATATGTATAACTCCGATCTGACTACTTCAAATTTTACTAATAACGGTGTTTCCCGAGGATATGTCATAGGTTATTCTCAAGGTTGTTATAATGGTTCTTTCGATAACTGGCATTATAATGGTTATTATATGTCTGAAGATTGTTTTGCTGAAAATATTACAACGCTTGAAACTGCTGAAGTTGCTTCTATTGCTAATTCCCGCTATGGTTGGTATCAACCGGGTGGAACCAATAGTTCATCTCAATATTATGACAGACAATTCTATGATGCCATTTTCGGACAGGATATTTTCGGTATAGGAGATGCTAACCGTTATTCCAAAGAATTAGATGTTTCTCTTATCCAGACAGATGAATATATGCGCTGGACGGCTTATGAATTAAACCTTTTTGGAGATCCGTCAATGGATATCTGGACTGATGCCCCGGTTGCTATGAACGTATCTTATCCTGCCAGTGTTCCTATTGGAACAAGTTCGATCGCTTTTACCACAGATGCTCCTTATGCTCGTATTGGTTTAATGCAGAATGGGGCTATGATCGGAAGAGCTGTTGCAGGAGCTTCCGGTGATGTTACAGTCAATTTATTCTCTGCAATCGATAATACAAATGATATAAGTGTTTCCATAATTGGTCACAATAAAATCCGACATCAAGGAACGATTTTAGTCGTTTCTAATCAGGCTTATGTTGTTATCGAAAGTTATACTGTTAATGCTGGAGGAGATGATGTTATCGAACCGGGTGAAACTGTTACCTTAACCGTAACTCTGCAAAATGTTGGAGATCAAGATGCTCACAGTGTAAATATGACCTTATCTGAAACTGATCCTTATATAACTTTGACAGATAATTATGAATCTTATGGAACGATCATAGCAAGCAGTACTGTTACCAGAACCAATGCTTATACATTTACTGTTTCGAGTTCAATTCCTGATAATCATCCTATTCAGTTGAATGCTGGAATAGTCGCCACAGAAGGTAATTGGAATGATGAAATCAATCTTACGGCAACTAATCCAGTTGATATCACATATTCACCTTCATCTTTTTCCGAAATATTAGAACCAGATCAAAGCTCTTCTCAATATCTTTATCTTGGAAATTCCGGAGGAGCAACTCTCGATTATACTGTTACTCTGAATGAAACGCGGATGAGTCCGTTATTAAGAGATATGATAAATAATTCAAAAGACATTATTCCCGGAGATGAAAGTTTAAAAATACCTTCAGGAATTGTATATGAATATACTTCCCGTTCTTATTGTTCTGCTTCCGGAGGTTGTGATGAATATATCAGCCGCATACAGGTTGGTGACATTGATAACTCATCAGCCTGCTCCGGTTATGCCGATTATACTTCCTTATCCACAGATATGACCATTGGAACCGGATATAGTTTTATTCTGACCATTAGTAATCCTTACACAAGTGATCAAGGCGGATTATGGATCGATTGGAATCAGGATGAAGATTTCGAAGATGCAGGAGAGGAAATTACAACCAGTTGGTCAGGAACCGGACCTTATTCAATAACAATCACACCTCCCGAAGGAGCATTAACAGGTCAGACGAGAATGCGAGCCAGACTTACCTGGAACACAGCACCAACGGCTTGTGGAACTCATACTTACGGAGAAGTCGAAGATTATACCGTAAATGTTGTTTCTTCCGGACCTGATTGGTTAACTATTGATGGAGGTTATACAGTCAGCGGTTCGATTTCGCAGGGAGATCCTGACGATACAATCACAGTCGGATTCGATTCTTCGGGACTGGCTGAAGGGATTTATAATGCAGACATCATTGTTGAAAGTAATGATCCCGACGAATCACCATTGACAATTCCAGTTACCTTAACAGTTGATACTAATCCTGTTCCTGAAATTACTGTAACATCTCCCAACGGCGGAGAAGACTGGGAACTCGATTCAACTCATAACATCACTTGGACAAGTTCCAATACGAGCGGAAATGTTAAGATAGAACTTTATGATAATGGAAGTTTTTATAACACCATAATCAGCAGTACAACCGATGATGGAACTTATAGCTGGAATATTCCCGACACT
>DRTC01000535.1 GCA_011372345.1 Candidatus Cloacimonadota bacterium | reverse complement strand
TTCTTTAACTATCTCCTTGGAAATATCGAGTCCTATCACTACACCCCTTCCTCCAACCTCTTTTGAGTATTCTACTGTCTGCTTTCCGATTCCACAACCCACATCTAAAATCTTGTCTCCTTCAACGATTTCGTAATTACCTTCTTTTTGAACAGCTCCCGAAATGGTAACCTTATTTTGCACGGCAGGAATGTGAATGATGTCTCCGTCCATTACGTAGGGATTTTCATTGGAATCTCCAAATGTATAAAATTTGACCAGATCAACTAATATTTCTTGTTTATGTCGTTTAATGGTAATAAGTCGTTTAGACATTTCTGGCCAGGGTTCTTCCCTGTCTTCAGTAAAATATTCTTCATAGCGTTTTTTAAAAATGTCTAAATCCTCTGCACTATTTTCAATATTTTGCTTGTTCTTTATTTTCGTGTTAAAATTTTTCTGAGCAGTAAGAGCAAGTTTGATGATTTCGGAAACACGCGTGGAAGGCGGAACAAAATACACACCCGGATTGGGAACTGCCCCGACCAAAGAAACATGATATAACAGATCAGTTTCATCACTACTATTGAACTGACCATTCAAAGACAAAACGAATCCTAGCAAAACCAGCAAAATCAATGTATTTTTTTTCTTTAACTTCACACTTCCTCCTTAGGAAATTCAGGAAAAAATCCCAACTTAACAAATTTTGTCAATTTTTAAATTCAACACTTAAGCGGACTCATTGCAAGTTATCATACAGGTATTCAGCCATTTTCAAACTTTTATTGATCATAAATTCAGAGTACTTCTCTTGTTTATGATTTACTTGGAAAATCATTTTAAATCCTTTGGTAGCATCGATTTTCACAGGGTAATTGAATTTTCCCACAAAATTAGTAAGTAGGCTCCGAGCAGGCATATTAGATGTATTGAATTCAATTATAATTTTATTTTTTCTCATCTTCATGGATTCCAAACCGATTTTTTTGATGTACAAGCGAAGCTGGAAATACTTAAGTGCAGTTTGTGCTTGCGCGGGAATATCTCCGAATCGATCTCGCAATTCACTTTTTAGATCATTAAACTGTGTGGGTTCATCAAACTCCAGCATTTTTCTATAAATTTCCAATCTTTCCTTTTCGCTCTCAATATAGCTTTCAGGAAAATAATAATCACTTTCAATGCGTAATCTTTCGATATTTTGCGATTCTTCTTCCAACCATAATTCCTTTGGTTTTTCTGCCTGAATATTTTCAATGGCCTTCGTAAGAAGACGATTATAATAATTAAATCCGATTGAATTAATTATACCGCTTTGTTTTGTTCCCAACAGTGTTCCGGCACCACGCAGTTCCATATCGCGCATTGCAATTTGATAACCGCTTCCCAGTGATTCATATTCGATAAGAGTTTCCAGACGTTTTCGGGCATTATCCTGAAGTTTGGAAGGAATGATGAGATAGGCATACGCGCGGCGATTGCTCCGCCCTACACGTCCTCTTATTTGGTAAAGTTGAGCCAGTCCAAACATATCAGCTCGATTTATGATTATCGTATTTGCATTGGGAATATCTATTCCGGATTCGATGATTGTGGTAGCGATGAGAACATCAAATTTGTGATGTGCAAAATCCAAAGTTACCGCTTCCAATTGCTTTTCAGGAAGCTGCCCGTGTCCTATTCCAAACCTGATAT
>DRTC01000534.1 GCA_011372345.1 Candidatus Cloacimonadota bacterium | reverse complement strand
CTATGAGATGTGTGTATTGTCCACCAAAATCTATAATTGCTATTTTTTTCATATTATCCCTAACCTTGAAAAAGTTTTAAAAGAATTCTCTTCTTGCTATACTTTTTCAACGGTTCAAATTGTTCACATCGTTATCATCATCAACCATTGAAAAGGCTAATATGAAAGAAATCCTCTGGCAGAAGCCATTTTCAAGGTTTCATTATCTCTTTCAAACACTCACTATAAAACCGATGCTCGATCTTCAAACCTTTCTGCTCCACTTCTTCGATGGTTTTACATTCCGAAATATCCACTTCTTTTTTTCCAATCACTTTTCCTGTATCCAATCCTTCATCAACAAAATGAACTGTAACTTTTGTTGTTTTCAGTTTATTCTCAAACGCCCATTCATAACCGTGCAAACCTTGATGTAAAGCAGTATCAGCAGGATGAATATTAATTATTCTGTTTGGAAATTCCTGTACGATTTCGGGAGCAATTATTTTCATATAACCAGCCAAAATAATGAAGTCGGGATTTTTCTTTTTGAGATGTTCCAATAATAATGAATTATATGTTTTTCGCTTTTTCCCTTTTGATTCGATGACACAAGTTTCCAAACCAAAATTTGCAGCAATCTCCAATCCTGGAGCATCTTTTTTGTTGGAAAATACTTCCGTAATTTCACAGTAATCTTTCAAGATTCCGTTCTGAGCATTTTCAGCAATTGCTCTCATATTGCTGCCGCGACCAGTGATCATAATTAAGATTTTCTTCATAACTCCTCTTATTCACCGCACCCGTCCTCCGTAGAAATGCAACTGCGGAGGGTGGAAAGACGCAAAGAACGCAAAGAAAATCTCCTCTTGAGAGGAGTACTCCGGCAACTGCCGGAGGAAGGTGTGTTTCATTGGATATTCATTTTTCCAGCCATTGAAAAGGTCAATTGAAAGAATTCCTCTGGTAGAGACCATTTTCAAGGTTTTCGTTTGCCGATATCTTTCCTGAAATATACATCGTTGAACTCGATTTTCCGGCATTCTTGATATACTTTCTCAATCGCTTCTCCCAGTGTTTTTCCGCGTGAAACTACATTTAGAACTCTCCCGCCATTCGATAAGATTTTTTCATCTTCTTTTTTCGTTCCCGCATGGAAGATCAGAGTTTCTTCGGATACATCTTCAAATCCTATGATCTCGTATCCTTTTTGATATGATTTCGGATATCCACCGGAAGCAAGAACAACATCAATAAAGAAATCATCAAAAAATTCCATTTTATAATCTTTCAGAGTACCGTCAAAACAAGATAGAACAAGTTTTAATAAATCTCCTTTAAAAGCAGGAAGCACAACTTCAGTTTCCGGATCACCAAGACGAACATTATATTCCAGAACTTTCGGACCGCTTTTGGTGATCATCAATCCGAAATAAATAACACCTTTGTAATTGAAATTTTCTTTTTTCAATCCTGCAATCGTAGGTTCGATAATTTTTTCTTTGATTTGTTCTTTCAATTTTTCAGTGTAAAACGGCACCGGACAAAAAGCTCCCATTCCGCCTGTATTCGGTCCTTTATCTCCGTCCAGAAGTTGTTTATGATCCTGGGAAGGAAGCAGAAGCTGATAGTTTTCTCCATCCGTAAAAGCGAGGATAGAAATTTCAGATCCTGCCAGTTTTTCTTCGATTAAAAATGGAGCATCTTCTCCATATTTTTCTTTTATTTCAGAAACTGATTGTTCTGCTTCCTCGATGGTTGAACAAACGAAAACGCCTTTTCCGGCTGCCAAACCATCGTATTTAATGACGCAGTTACCGTTCATATTTTGAATTGTAGATCGAAACTTGTTTCGATCCGGTTTAAAATTGATATTGGATTTCGGAACAAGTTCCGAACTACTTTCTCCCGTTGCAATTCCATATTTTTGCATAAACTTTTTTGCGAAAATTTTTGAGCCTTCCAATTGGGCTGCCTTTTTATCGGGTCCAAAAACTTTTATTTCAGAATCTTTGAAATAATCGACAATTCCATTTGCCAGCGGATCTTCCGGTCCAACAAAGATCAAATCAATTTTTTCCTTTTCACAGAATTTTTTGATTTCTTTAAAATCATTTACATTTATTGGAATATTGTTTTCAGTTCCACCATTTCCAGGCAGAACAAATACTTTTTCCGCTTTTTTACTTTGAGATAATTTCCAGGCAATAGCATGTTCCCTACCACCGGAACCGATTACTGCAATTTTCATAATTCTCCTTTTT
>DRTC01000533.1 GCA_011372345.1 Candidatus Cloacimonadota bacterium | reverse complement strand
TTTTTAACCGAACTTTCAGCAAGATGGATAATGAAAGGCATTTGTCCTTTAGTGTCTTCCCATTCTTCTTTTGCTGATTTTCCACCCCACCAGTTTCCTAATTCGATGGAATGACATTGCCTGTATTCTCTGATCACATTGATAGGAAATTGTTCATAATATTCATCGATCTGATTCGGTCCATGATCCTGTACTGCGTGACATCCTGAAAAAATGTTTTTGTAAATTCCAAGTGAAGTCAGTAGATTTGCAGTTCCTTTGGTCAGATCAAATTTTCCGTCATTGATCCAGACTTTATTCCTTTCCAGGTAGGATTTAGAATTTTTCATATCCTCTACCCAAACATCGGAATTGGGATAAGGTCTGTTATCACCGGATCTTGGATACCAGTTACCTATTAAATGATCATGACCATTGATAAAAGGAGGATAAGAGAACTTGTCGGAGCAATCAAAGAAAGCATCTTCTTTTTTCAGCAGCTTGCTTTTCAGTTCTATCTCTATGCCGGAAATAACTTTATCAGAATTGAAAATACAAGAATTTACTTTGAATTTCATAAAATTATTAATTTTTCAAATTATTTATTTAATTTCTTTGTTAGCTGCGGAACTATTTCAAAAATATCTCCGACAATTCCCAGATCAGCTACTTTAAAAATTGGAGCATCCGGATCTTTATTGATCGCAATGATATAATCCGAAGACTGCATTCCTGCCAGATGCTGGATCGCTCCGGAAATACCGATTGCCAGATAAATAGTCGGCTTGATCGTTTTTCCTGTTTGACCAACCTGATGCGGATAGGAAATCCATTCCGAATCGACTGCTGCTCTCGAAGCTGCAACTGCTGCCTCGAGAGATTTAGCTAATTCTTCGATCATTTCAAAATTTTCTTTTTTCTTTAAGCCCCGGCCACCTGCAACTACCAAATCTGCTTCTGTCAAATTTACGGTTTGAGTATCATCGTGAACAAAATCCAGGTATTTAGAATTATCCTTAAAATTTGAGAAATCGATTTTCTCAATGATCAATTCTCCGTTCCTATTTTCATCTCTATGGGCTGTATCCATAACTTTGTGACGAACTGTAGCCATTTGCGGAAGATGATTCGGAGTGACGATCGTAGCCATGATATTTCCGCCAAAGGCAGGTCTTGTCTGTAACAGTCCACCGTTCTCCTGATCGATTTCCAGACCTGTGCAATCTGCTGTTAAACCTGTTTTCAATTCAACTGCAACTCTCGGAATAAATGATCTTCCAAAAACAGTTGCTCCGGAAATAATGATTTCAGGGTTGTATTTTTTTGCTAAATTTGTAAGTGCATAAGAATATGGCAGATCAAGAAAATTATCCAGGTGAGGATCATCGACAACAATAACTTTATCAGCTCCATGAAAAAATAATTCATCCGTAAGATTGGAAATATTATGACCAAGAAGAATAGCTGTTAATTCGGTTTCTCTTTGTTCCGCTAGTTCTTTTCCTTTGCCCAGAAGCTCAAAAACAACCGAAGCAATCTCATCATTTTTCTGTTCTGCAAAAACCCAGACACCTTTGTATTGCTTTCTATCAACTGCTTCCTGACCATATTTCCTGATAAAGATCGCATCAAAAGGACAAGCACTGACACACGCTCCGCACAA
>DRTC01000532.1 GCA_011372345.1 Candidatus Cloacimonadota bacterium | reverse complement strand
TCGATCTTCACATTTCCACTGGTATTGGAACTTGTCCAGGTCATATTATGAGTAGAATCTACCTGCCATGATTCTCCGCCATTGGGAGATGTTACGGTTATTTCCGGAACAGGAGGAGTAGATAAGGTGAAATAGCTATCACTATAATCGTAAGTAAAAGCATCGGCTGTATCCTCGATTTTTATTGTGTATTGTGCTCCAGCATCATAAGTATCCGGGATATCCCAGCTATAACTTCCATCATCTGTAGTGCTGGAAATAATTGTATCGTATAGACTACCTCCGTCATAGATCTCGATTTTTACATTAGGACCAATATCCTGACTCGTCCAGGTGATGTAATGAGTAGAATCGAGTTCCCAATCTTCTCCTCCGTTGGGAGAAGTTACGGTAATTTCAGGCTGCACATCCGGGAAAAGATTGAAGATCCCGGCTTGACTGGAAGTAAAATTATATGAACCGGGTGTAAGGTCGTTCAAATAATAATAACCATTATAAGAACCTGACCAACCCCAGTTAAAGTGAAAATGACTGTTATTACCGGTTTCATATCCGTCTAAATTAAATGAATGTCCTCCTGATCCGTATCCTCGATATTGAAGTGGATAACCGTTATCCAAATTATCCCTCAGCATATTTTCCCATTCAGTATCCGTATGATATGCTTTTTGGTCATAATAAGCACTGTTGTCATAATTAAAATATGTTTCAAAAGCATATACACAATCCGAAGTATAAGCTCCCGAACCTTCGGGTCCATAATCCATATCAACAGATACGCCGCAATGATATAGCAATTCCCGGGAAGCATCTGTGGGAGAAGTATTGTTCATTGGAAAATTATAAGTGGTCGCACCGAAATTAGCTGAAAGATAACCGTAGTCTGGATGAGTATATCCATGAGAACCTGTTCCGGTTGCAGGATATTCCCAATAATTCAAGATCTGCGCCATAGCTACAGCAACACAACCGGCATAAACATATCCTCCGGGTCCGCCCGTATCAGCAGGACAATCTGTGTTCCAGCTATAATTCTGATTCCACATCGAATCAAGCAAGGGACCAAGACGATTGAGATCCCTGCTTTGTTCAAAATCTTCTGGTTTTACATTTAATCTTTCCCATTCTTCAATTGTTTTCTTCGGAGCAGGAAGGTTATTATCTTTGGCATAAACGATCTGCTCTTTAAAATTCTCAAGCATAGCATCGAATCGGACAGGATGATCCTCCAATCCGTAATGATGCTCAAAATTATAACCGAGAACAGGGATGATAGCGTCATCGGCAGCGATAATTATATAACCGCCTTCCTGGAAATTGAAGATATAATAAATGTCTTCGGAATCTTCCTGCACTTGGAAAGTCTCGATAATTTCAACATTTGTTAAATTATCATTTTTTGTTCTTTCCAAATACCAATTACACGCAACCTGCTCTGCATCTTTTAAATCCACCGGAATTCCAGCTATAATTGCCGTGAAAATAAAAGTCATCAGGATTACTAAAACTTTTTTATTGTTCATCTTTCCTCCTAAATTTTTTTATTGATCATATCCTCTTCTAAAAAAGAAAATTACATTGTTCAAAAAACATTTATTCCGATTTTCCAAATAGAACTAACACAATACTTCTTTCATTATTATTACTTTCAATAGAAAATATTAAATGACTTTCTTTTCAAGTTTACTGCAAAACACAAAAAACCGACCTCATAAAGAAGCCGGTTTTTAACTAATTATTTATCTAATTACTCGCTGTAACTCGATAGAATTTCAT
>DRTC01000531.1 GCA_011372345.1 Candidatus Cloacimonadota bacterium | reverse complement strand
TTTTAATAAGTTTTAAGATTTGCATCTTTAAATAATTCTTGAAGCAATTTATCTTCTGTAAAACACAGGCAATCATTTTCCTGTAAAATTAATACGGAAGCAAATTGAATTGAATCAAGCGTTCTTAATCCTTTTTTCCCATATTTAAATAATAAATCTTTTGCTTTGTCAATTAGCATACTATCAATATTTATCCATTCAAATTTAACAGAATCTCTTTCAAAAAGAGAAATTACTGCCTTTGCTTTTGCTTCTTCAATATCTTTTGTTCTGACTTTTCTGAAAAAAGCGGAACGAAATTCCAATTTCGCAAGTTCCGATAAATATATTGTATTAACTAATTGAAGATTTTGAAGAATCAGTTCTGAATTTTGTTCTTTGTGATAAAGTTTTATCAGGCTTGATGTGTCTAAAAATGCAATCATAATTCGCTTTTTCTTTCGTTTATTACAGAGTCACTTAGCGAACCCTTATAATCTTCTAAAATCTTCTGTGCTTGTACAAATGAAAACTGATTTATATCAATTATATTATTATTTTTTTCTTGAATGTCATCCAGAAATGTAACAATTACTTTCATAAACTTTGGCAGTCTTATTTTTTCATTTAAAATTAATTTTCCATTTTTATAAATACCTCTTACAGCCAACATATAATATCCTCCATATACATTATTCCTTAACTATTTTATCCTTTCATTAGAGTCAATTGAAACTTTGGAAAATAAAAAACTGATCATTTTGAACAATTTTATTTCTCATTTTTCATAGATTAGAGCCATTGGATTCTGAGAGCGATTCTTAATATCTGATCATCATTATTTTTTCCATTTCCTTTTTGTCATTATTCTATAATTATTTTTTGAAAGGAAGATAAACATTTTCTTCCTTTGGGAAATTCCCTGTTTTGACATCATCACAGTAATTTTTAATATAATTCGGGATTTCTTCTGACAATTTAGCAAATTGTTTTACGAATTTCGGTTTTAAATCTGCCATTCCGAGAATATCGTGATAAACCAGAACTTGACCATCACAAAATCTTCCTGCTCCGATACCGATAGTAGGAATGGAAAGAGATTCCGTAATTTCCTTTCCGAGTTGTTCCGGAATTCCTTCCAGAACCAGCATGAATGCTCCTGCTTTTTCAATCTCCAAAGCTTGCTGGAGAATGCGTTCATGATTCTTTTCATTTTTTCCTTGAACAACATAACCACCAAATGAATGAATCGATTGCGGAGTTAAACCCAAATGAGCACAAACCGGAATTTCACAGTCGAGGATCGCTTTGATCGCTTCTAAACGGGTCGGATTTCCACCTTCGAGTTTAACAGCATTTGCTCCACCTTCGATGATCATTCTCGATGCATTTTCTTTCGTTTTTTCCAAATTAAGATGATAACTCATATACGGCATATCAGCAACAATAAAAGTCTTATCAGCTCCTCTGCGGGTTGCTTTTGTATGATGGAGAATGTCTTCGATAGTTACTTTAAGTGTGTTTTCATATCCGAGAACAACCATTCCCAGACTGTCTCCAACTAGAATTATATCGACTCCTGCTTCCTGTACATATTTTCCGGAAGGATAATCGTAAGCAGTGATCATCACGATCTTTGCGTGATCATGTTTCATTTTTTTGAATGATCTGATGTTCAGCATTTTAACCTCGTTATTTTTTAAAGATCCTGATAATAATATTAATAATGATACTGATAATAATCATGGAAGTGATCGGGAAAAAGAATTTGAAATTGGATTTCTCAACACGAATATCTCCAGGTAATTTTCCGAGAAATGACAAGATGGAAGTGTATCTCATCAATAATCCGATCAAGATTATTAAAACTCCGAAAATTATCAGAATAGTAGAAATTTCTTTCATAATAAAAAGGCGCAAGGAACAAGGTGAAAGGTGCAAGCTTAAGTGAGAGAAGTAAAATTTTCTTGTTCCTTGTCCCTTTCTCCTTGTTTCTTCATAAATCTGTCTCTCTCACTATAAATACATCCGCAATATTGCTGACGATACATTTTTCTTTGTTTGGAAAGAGCAATTCCCTGCTTCCATAATTCCCGAAAATCCTGATAAAAAAACTTTATTCCGTATTCTTTAGCCAGAGATCCTCCGATTTCTTTGATCAGTTCGTGTTTCTGGAATTTACTGTAAAGAAGTGTTGTTGAGAAATAATCGAAATTACCTTTTTTTGCAACAATCGCTGTGTATTTCATTCTGTCGTAATAACAGAAATTACAGCGGGAATTTTCCCTGAAACTTGCTTTTCTCAGAAAATCTTCCAGGTTGTATTCATCTTTCCAGATCATGGGAATTTTTTCCTGTTCTGCAAACTCTTTCATTGATCCCATTCTTTTCTGATATTCCAGATATGGATGAATATTCGGATTGAACCAGAATCCCCAAATATCAAAATCCGTATTTTCTTTCAAATTAAAATATGGAGCAATAAAACAAGATGCACAGCAAATATGGAACAAAATTTTTTTAGTCATATTTTGATTGAACAAAAGACTCATTCCCAAATTCAATTTGGGAATGAGTTTTGAGTAGATTTTTTATTCTCGGTATTGAATCAAAATTCCTTTAATAGATTGGAAGCAATGATCGAGCGTTGGATCTGGTTCGTGCCTTCATAAATTTGAGTGATTTTTGCATCTCTCATCATCTTTTCAACCGGATATTCCTTCATATAACCATAACCGCCAAGAATCTGAACTGCATCTGTCGTAACTTTCATAGCAGTATCCGAAGCGAAAACCTTACACATTGCTGATTCTTTAGCATATTTTTTTATACCGGCATCGATCATTCTGGAAGTTGACATCACT
This sequence comes from Candidatus Cloacimonadota bacterium, assembly GCA_011372345.1. NCBI lineage: Bacteria > Pseudomonadati > Candidatus Cloacimonadota > Candidatus Cloacimonadota bacterium. The sequence continues at coordinate 6,487 of DRTC01000531.1, read as the reverse complement.
AATGCTCTTGCAGCTTCGATTTGAGTTGCCATATCTGCCAGCATAAATTGAACAGACTGGAAAGAAGAAATCGGTTTACCAAATTGATATCTTTCTTTAGCATATCTGGCTGCTTCCTCATAAGCTCCCTGGGCAATTCCAACTGCTTGAGCACCAACCATTGGTCTGGATTTATCAAAGGTTTTCATGGCGACCATAAATCCGACTCCTTCTCTACCGATCAGATTTTCTTTGGGAATGCGGCAATTATCAAATACCAACTCTCTCGTAGCTGAGCCCCTGATTCCCATTTTATCTTCTTTTTTACCAAAACTAAATCCTTCGGTTCCTTTCTCGACTATGAAACAAGAAGCACCGCGAGCTCCTTTGGTTTTATCTGTGAGGGCAAACACCGTATAGATTTCCGCTTCTCCTCCATTAGTTATCCATTGTTTAGTTCCATTCAGAACATAAAAATCACCATCTTTGGCAGCAGTTGTTTCAATTCCTCCGGCATCTGAACCGGCGTTTGCTTCGGTCAAAGCAAAAGCTGCGAGTCTTTCCCCGGCAGCGATATCCGGTAAATACTTTTGTTTCTGCTCTTCGGAACCGGAAATCAGGATCGGGTACATTCCCAGACCTGTTGCTCCAAAAGCAAGTCCAATTCCTCCACAGATCCTGCTTAATTCTTCGGTAACGATCGCCAGATCGACAACCTTGCCGCTGATCCCGTCATATTCCTCCGGAACAAGTACTGCAAAAAGGTCTGTCTGTTTAAAAACTTCAACGATTTCCCAGGGAAAAGCGTTTTCTTCATCATATTTTGCTCTTACCGGTTTTATCTTTTCTTCTGCAACTTTGCGTGCAATTTCTTTTATTTCCAACTGTTCTTCAGTGAAAAAATAATCCATATAACCTCCATCTAAATTTACTTTTCAAATGTTTTTTCTGATATTATTAGTCAAGTTAAATGTTTTGTGTCGTGCTTATTCATTAATTGTTACGAATATGCATAAAAATTATTCTGTGATATTTATCAAAATATTCTATTTAAGATTATTTGAGACTCTTTATAAATCTCATTATTGTTTAGAAATTTTATTAAATTTAGCATTTATTTCAAAAATATCAGGATAATCATAAACCTCAGGATAGATTTTAGGATCATATAAATATGGAAATCTAAAATAATCACGAGTTGAAAAAAATATTTTTCCGTCAGAAAGGCAATAATAACGATAAGTATGTGAAATCACTAAACGATGAGTCTGCAGAAATATATTGTCTCTATTTGGAATATTCGGCATTTCAAATTCTTCTTTTTCATCGAAGAAAAGCAGTTCTTTTTGAAATCTATTTGTTCCTTTATCCAAAATCTTAACATTTCCGGATTCAAATAAATTAAAGATTTTAGGAGCAAGAAGTTCTACATCCAAAAAAAAATAATCTACCCGGTTCGAGAGCAGAAAAAGAGCTTCCAGGTGTTCTAAACATTTTTGAAAATCATTGAGTTTTTCTGATGTTTCGTATTTTAGTTCTAAAGTTTCGATTTTGTTTTGGATAAAATCTGTAATATCTTCATAATTGAAGAAAACAGTAGCAAGTTCGAGATCCCAGTAAATCTTTTTCTCAAATTCAGCATTTTGGATAAGATCGATTTTTTTATAGTTGTTTTTATTTAGAAACTCGTTTGTTTTATTCGGTGAACAGGACAAAACTAAAAGTAAAAGCAAATTTAAGATTAGAATTTTCTTCATGATTTTTCAAATTCATGCATTACATCAATTTTGAACGTTTGATCAAATACTGCAGCAAGTTCTGCTCAAAAGGTGTATCTGTTGTGATCGGATTATATTCGATAAAAGATTCGTGACATTTTGTTTTAAGATAAGTCACATTTTTCTGGTAAGCATTATAATAATCTTTCCTGATCTGCCAGGGATTAACAGTGATCTTTTCATTTGTTTCAGCATCGATGAATTCCGTTTCTTTCTTAAAATTAAAATCCAGTTCCTGTTTATCCTGGATATGAAAAAGGATAACCTCATGCTTTTGATGTCGGAAATGCTGTAATCCCTGCAGGATTTTATCAGGATCATCTATCATATCGGAAATGAGGATGATCAAACCTCTTTTCCTGATCCGGTCAGCAAGAGAATGCAGAACATCAGCAGTTTGAGTTTGTTCTTTTGCTTCCAGATTGATTAGTTCTTTAAAAATAATGTTCAGATAAGTTTTCATCGAACGCGGTGGAATATAGCTGGTAATTTTGTTGGTGTAAGTCAGAAGTCCGACAGCATCTTGTTGCGAGATCATTAAATAAGACAAAGCAGAAGCAAATGCTTTGGCATATTCAAGCTTTGATATTTTTTCCGAAGCATATCCCATAGAATTGCTGTGATCAACAATTATATAAGCTTTCAGATTTGTTTCTTCTTCATACCTTTTGATATAATAACGATTAGTTTTGGCATATACCTTCCAATCGATTTTCCGAATTGCATCACCTGGATTATACTGGCGATGATCGGAAAACTCCACGCTGAATCCGTGATAAGGTGATTTATGCAGACCAATAATAAAACCTTCGACAATCAAACGAGCACGCAGATTGAATTTATCGATGGTCGCTAAAAATTCTTCGGAGAGATATTGGTTGTTGTTAGACATAAAATTATTTCAAATTAAGATTACTCAAGTTTCACAGAAGAATGTAAACCGTTAAACGGTTCTGTTCATCATATTCAATCGTTCTTTCACCCTGATAAATCAGGGTGTTGTTCTGAAAAAAAAGAATACAGTTCCTATTAAATTTAATCAGAATAACACCACAATTCATTGTGGTGATGAGAATAGTAAAAACATTATCCCTAACCATTTCAATGGTTTTTATGTAATTTTTTAGACTCGATAAATCAATAATTGTAAAAAAGGTATAAATTTCTCGTGTATTATTAGTTAGATGATATTTGTGATTCATATTCAAATTCATTTTTCTGGACATAAGACCTTTTTAATAACTGCGAAACTTGATTTAAGATTAATTGAAATTAAGAGCAATTATTATTGAAAATTCATTTAACTGACAACTTCAAAACCGGCAATTAGAAAATGTTTATCCAAGGTGCACACTTTTTTCATATTATAATTTTTCATTATTATAAAAGAAGTACAATCGGTAAAGCTGAATAAATGTTCTTCATAATTTTTCATCATTGACCAGGCTTCGAAATCGATTTCTTCGGTAATTCTAATTATTTTACAAATTTCATTATTCCACAATGCTTCGATAAAAGGTTTAATCTTTACCAGTGAAATTTTACGAACACGAAGAAGAGTAATTAACTCATCTAAAATATAATTCGATGTCACAAAATATTCTGTTCGTTTTTCGAAAATATCAGCAATTTCCTGATGTTTCTCATCACTATGATCGAGAAAAGCATAGAAAGCACTTGTATCGATAAATAGTAGATTACTTTCCATAAATCAACTCATCTACTTTAGTTGATGTATCTTTATGCTGTGATGCGAATATGCCATTGAATTTTAAGAATTTTTTCTTTTGAGATTCATTTCTTTTTAATTTGTCATAAAATAGTGGAAAAATTATTACTTCAACTTCCTGGCTGTTGAATTTATTCAAATCATTAAAAGAGATAATACCATTCTTTACGGTTGTAATTTTTCTGATCGCTTCCATTTGATCCTCCAATTATTTTTCTTTGCGATTCAAATCTGAAAAATTTTAGGACTTTATTTTTTTGAAAAACAGTTTCTTATTTATGAAATTTCTCCGATTTTATGATTAGCATTTTTAAACAAAAGCAGTTTACTCATCTTCTTTAGAAACACCGGTCATGATCGCTGCCGGAATGAGAACTACATAAGCAATGATCAAAATTACGGGAGATATTGTTTTGTCACCTGTTCCCATGACAATATAACCGATGATCAGCATAACAATCGCTAAAATCAGTAATATCTTATTTCTTTTATTGAATACAAATTTCATGAATACTCCTTTCTCAGGTTTAAATGGTTTCGGAACAAGTTCCGAACTACTCTTTCTCATTCAAAACAATTCCCAGTTCATTTTTTAACTGTTTTTTAGAAAGCTCAACAGAACTATCATCATTATCGAGATTTATTGCCAGTCTGAAAAATTTCTCCGAAAGCTTCGGTTGATCTAATTTGAAATAGATCTCACCGAGATGATAAGCGATTTCACTATGAATTATCCCTTCTTTCAGAGGAAGTTCCATCGCTTTGATCGCATCTCTGAAATTTCCCATTTTGAAATGTAACCAGCCAAAACTATCCCAGATCATTGAACTTTCCGGTTGTAGTTCCAGTGCTTTTGTCAAAAGACTTTCCGCATATTCGAATTTCTCTTTTATCTCGTGATTAGCAATTATATAACCGAGAGAATTCAGAACATCTGCATTTTCAGAATAGATTTCAACTGCTTTATCTAATATTGAAATCGCTTTCTCAATATCATCCATTTTCTCTAAAAGCATAGATGTAAAAATGTAAACATTTGCTTTGGGTTTTGGATTTTCCTCGATCTCTTTGTTAAAATATTCATAAGCAAGAGAATCGTTGTTGGTATTATAAAAATACATTCCGATAATTTCATTTGCAGAAACATTTTGATTATGCTGTTGATAAATAAGTTCTCTTGCTTTCTGTATATTTTGGGAATTTGTCAGATAAGCAATAGCAGTAGTAACAAGCAGATCATTTTCTTTTAAAAAATCAATGGTGAGTTTATCGAGGTACATTTCCGCTTCTTCCGGTTCATCTAATAAAACAAAGGAATATCCAAGGAGGAAATCAGCGATTTCTTTATTTTCATTATTTTCTCTGAATTTATGAAGGATATTGATCAATCTCTCTTTTTTTTCAGGATCAAATTGCAAAGTATAAACTTGGAAGAAATTCAGGAGAAGTCTGATGTCATTGGATTTGATGAAATATTCAACAGCCTGATCATCTCGATTTAACTGAAAATAAACATCTCCGAAATAAGCATGGAAAAAGGATTTGAACTCCTCCCTCATTGCTTTAGTATCTTCTATGGCAATTCCTGCAGTTACTGCCAGTTCATACATTTCCAGATCAATAGCAGAGAAGAAGAGGTATCGTAAAACTTCCTCGCTATTTACTTCAAAACATGTTTTGCTGTTATCAACAATTTTCTGATATTTCTCCAATAAAAAATATTTTGCCATAAGAAAGGTCTTGAAAGGATCTGCGAGTTTCTTGTTATCGTCAATCCTTCTCTGTAATATTTCCATGACCTTTTCATCATTTTTTTCTTGTTCATAAAAAGTAATAAGCGATTTCAGAGTTATTTCATCATCCCATTTTTGATAAGCTTTCTCAAATATTTCCTTTGCTCTGCTCGGATTTGGCTCTTTATAACTTTCCGCAATTGCCAGGATAGTTTCCCTGTTTTTCCAGGGAAGTTCCAGAGCCTTTGCCAGAAGAGTCGTATCAGCCGGAGGATAATGTTCATTCCTGAAAAGATAATACGCTAAATAATACTGCATTGTTGGTTTGGTCTCGATCGCTAATTGGAAAAATTTATCAGATTTCTCTAATTTTTGTTGTTGATTGTATGATTCCGCCAGATTTATCAATATTTGAGCAGAATAAAGATCACGAGCATAATAATCTTCTCCGAGTTCGATAATTTCTTTAGTATATTCCGGATTGAAAAATGATAAAACTCCGAGAAGCTCGATCATTTTTTCTTTTACATAAATATTATCGGGATTAGCTTCGTCTGCCTTTTTATAGAGAAGATATGCCGATTCATAATCGTTCTGCTGGAAGGCAGCTTCTGCCAGGGAAAAATATGTTCCAGAGGAAAACATATCCGGTGCATGTACATAATCGATCTTCTGTATTTTTTCTTTATTTGAAATAGAAGCACATCCTGCTACCAGGATGATCAATAAAGAGAACTTGATGATGTTATTCATTAAGTATATTCCTAAGTAAAACCTTGCGAATGGTTTTAACCTTCGCCATGGTTGAAATGCCAAACACCGATCATTACGGAAGGCTGATCCTGTTGGCATATTTGAAAATGTTTCAGAATTTTAACTCCTTCCTCAACCATCCGTCAAAAGCCGAACACAGTTCGTAAGGTCTTGCCTTCAGATTGGACTGGACTCGACTCGTGACGAAGTACGAGTCGAGAACAATCTGTCATAGCTTGGTCGCAATTCTCGACTCACATTCTCTTCGTTCATTGCGAGTCAAGTCTTGCTTAATATGTTTTCAAAATTTTAAAATGTCATATTATAAAAAAGAGTCAAGGTTCTGTCGCTGCCATTCGTTTTAGATCGATTTTCCAGAAGGTCATAAAAGGAGATATTTACGGAAAGATAATCGGTGAAATGGATAGCAAAACCAGCATTGAGATATCCTCTACCTTTAGTGAATTCATCTAAAGTTTGATCAGACCAGTCATCATTATCATTCCAGGCAGGAT
>DRTC01000530.1 GCA_011372345.1 Candidatus Cloacimonadota bacterium | reverse complement strand
GGTCAATTATTTAATGGGATTATTGATGAAATGCGAGTTTGGAATGTGGTACGTTCCGAAACAGAACTGCGTGAAAATATGCATATTCCTTTGGTTGGAACAGAAACCGGTCTCGTAAGTTACTGGCAGTTCAATGAAGGAACCGGAACAACTGCTACTGATATTATTTCAGGAAATGACGGAACAATGCACAATATGGATGAAGATGACTGGATTGATTCGACTATTCCTTTTGGAGATGGAGTTTCCGATTCTCAAACCGAAACTGCGGGAACTGTTGATTTCACTGATACTGGGCTTTCGATGTATTTCAATTCTCATAATTCAGCGGAAATAACAGTAACTCGCATCAATGCAACAGCAAACATTAATCCCACCGAACCGGATGAAGTTTTCGATGCTCAATATTGGGTTGTGAATCGTTATGGAAACGGAACATTCGATACTGATTTAACATTTACCATTTCCGAAGACCTGACGAGTGAAGATGAGGGAAATCCATCGCAAATTAAACTTTATACACGCTCTTCAAATGCTGATTCAAATTGGATTCAGTTAATGACTGCAAGTTCTGTAAATGCTGCCAATAATGAAGTGACTTTTGACGGAATTACAGAATTCAGTCAGTTCATTATCGGAAAAGTAATAGAACCGGATATTTATATTGAGCCGGAATCCTTACATTTTGGCACCTGTAATATCGAAGATTCAATAGCAGGCACGATAACGATCTACAATACCGGTAACGATACATTGTCAGTTTCTGATATTTCCAACAATGAACCAGATTTTTTAGTGGATATGACGATTTGTGAGATATTGCCGGGTGACAGTTGTAATATTGAAATTACATTCTCACCTGCGGCTGTAGGTCCCATTACCGATACTTTGGTTATCACTTCCAATGACCCGGACGAGTCGATTACTGAAATATTTCTCACCGGACAAGGTGTAGTTCCTGAAATTACTTTATTAAAATCGCGGGATTTTGAATTAATTACCAGCAATTTCAATTCTATAGATGTTGGTTATTATTCCGCTCCTGCTTTTACTGATATTGATGGTGATGATCTGTTGGATTTGATTGTAGGGGAAGAAAATGATACCTTAAATCATTACGAGCAGGATGCGGAAAATTCCACTTCTTTTACTCTTGTTATCGAACATATTAATTGCATAGGTGTTGAAGGTTATTCAGCTCCTGTTTTTACCGACTTGGATAACGACAGGCTTTTGGATTTGATTTTAGGAAAACAAAATGGTACCCTAAATCATTATGAACAGGATGCGGAAAATTCCACTTCATTTTCTCTTGTCAACGAACATTTTAATTCCATAGAAGTTGGAAATATTTCAACTCCAGCTTTTACCGACTTGGATGGAGACGGGCTATTGGATTTCATTGTAGGGGAATATGAAGGTAACCTAAATCATTATGAGCAGGACTCCGTAAATTCAACTTCATTTACACTAATAACTCCAAATTTTAATAACATTGATGTAGGATCCACATCAAGCCCTGCATTTACCGATCTTGACGGTGATTATCTGCTGGATTTGATTGTAGGGGAATATGAAGGTAACCTAAATCATTATGAGCAGGACTCCATAAATTCAACTTCATTTTCACTTGTAACTCATAATTTCAATTCTTTAGATGTTGGCTATTATTCCGCTCCTGTTTTTTCTGATATCGATGGTGATGGACTGGAAGAGCTTTTTATCGGAGAATTAAATGGAAAAATACATTATTGTAAGCAGGAAACTATTGATTCAATGAGTTTTGGAAACATTGTAGTTGGAGGTTTGCCAACAAAGAATTACTATCTAACGGCTATCAACCTGATAAATGATTTAAATATTGAATGCCCGGAAGATTTAAAGTATCATTATCGGAAGATACGGGATTCCTGCAAGAACTGTCAATATCACCCGTTGATGGTTCAGTTTCTGAGACAATCTATGTTCGGTTTGAACCGGATTCACTGAGAACTTATTCAGGGAGCATAGTTCATTCTTCCACCGGATTAGAAGCAAAATACATTGCCGTTAGCGGAACCGGAGCAGAAATAGACGAGTTTCCCGGGACAGCACTGGAATTCGATGGAACGGATGATTATATAAACTGCGGAAACGAAAATAGCTTTGATGTAGGGAATACTTTAACGGTCGAAGCTTGGATAAAACCTGCTGATCTCTCTTTTCGACAAAGTATATTTTCTACCAGGAAAAATAATGATGACGGTAGTTTCCAATTGGAAGTTGGAGCTGGGAATGGCGGTACAAATAGAATTGCTGTAACAGGTCCCGGAACCTGGGTTGTGGAAACAGAAGATAATGCAATTTCAGAGAATGAATGGAATCATATAGTATATAGCAGAAATGGAACCGGAATGGGGAATCATAAGATATTTGTGAATGGTGAGGAACAGCAGCTTCTTACAGAAAATAATTACAATTTTACTGATAACGACATAGACAAATTAATTGGTTCGAAAAATGGATCAACCGGATTCTACAGCGGTATTTTAGAAGAAATGCGTTTGTGGAATATAGTGAGAACCGAAGAAGAAATCCGTGAAAATATGTATATTCCTTTGGTTGGAAATGAAACCGGATTGGTAAGTTACTGGCAATTTAATGAAG
>DRTC01000529.1 GCA_011372345.1 Candidatus Cloacimonadota bacterium | reverse complement strand
GAAAAAGAAGTCTATCAGGGAAATGAGAGAATTTTTAACATCTCTGCAAAGAGAACTGAATGCTGAAATTTCTGCTATCAAAAAAGAAGAAAAGAAGAAGAAAAAATCTCTTTATGAAAGTTCTTTGAACAAGGTTATAAAACTGAACCGAGAATTCGGAAAACAGGACGAATTGTTAACTGAAGAAAAAAAAATACCTTTACTCGAACCACAAGTTGGACAACAGGTTTGGGTAAAAGATATCGAAACTTCCGGAGAGATCATCGAGATAAAAGATAATAGTATTAAAGTTGAAGTTAATGATATCATTTATACAACTAATTCCAGAAATCTATTTCAAATTGAAAAAACAAAAATAAAAAAAAGCGAGTTTAGAAAGAAGATCAAAATCCCTGAGAAAGAGATAAAATTTGAATTAAAAGTTCTGGGATGTACATTCGACGAAGCTTTACCTTTAATTGAAGAATTTATCGATAATGCCCTTTTGAGCGGATTGAATTTAGTTCGAATCGTGCATGGAAAAGGAACCGGAGCTCTGCGTTCAAAGATCAGACAGTATCTCAGAAAAAGCAGAAAAATAAATAGCTTTTTTACTCCCCCACCGGAAACCGGAGGAGATGGAGTAACTGTTATCAAACTGGAGTGTTAAATTAACCTCAAATTGTAGTTCGGAACTTGTTCCGTTTCCCCTAAAAAGAATATCTTGATGAAAAAGGGATTCAGAACAAGTTATGAACTACAGGAAATAGGAAAATGGATCAATCTCAAATAGACAGTATTCTCGAACACAACAACATCGTTGATGTGATCGGTAGTTATTTTCCGTTAAAACGGGCAGGAAGCAATTATAAAGCCCGTTGCCCGTTCCATGACGAGAAAACTCCATCCTTTGTAGTGAGTGAGAAAAAACAGATTTTTAAATGTTTCGGCTGCGGGAAATCCGGAAATGTTATCACTTTTGTGCGGGATTATGAAAAAATTTCCTTTTTTGAAGCTTTGAAAAAACTCGCCCATCGAGCAGGCATAACTTTTAAGGAAACAAAAGTTGATAAAAAGAAACAAACTCGAAAAGACCTGATCTATAAAATTTATACTCTCACAAATCATCATTTCAGGGAAAACCTGGAGAAATTCGGAAAATATGCAAAAGAATACTTGATCAAACGGAATCTATCTTCGGAAACCATCAAAAAATTTGAAATCGGTTATGCTCTGGATAGTTTTGCCGGATTGAAGAATTATCTTCTTAAAAATAATATCAATGAGCAGATCCTGATGAAAACAGGTTTATTTGGAGAAAATGAGAAAGGAACTTATGACATTTTCCGCAACCGTTTAATGTTCCCGATCCATTCTGTAAACGGGAAAATCATTGCTTTCGGAGGAAGGACTTTAGCGGAAGATCAATCCGGGGGAAAATATATAAATTCTCCCACAACTGAAATTTATATTAAAGGAAATGAATTATACGGTCTGTTCTCAACTCGTTACGAAATTTCCAAAAAAGATTTTGCCCTGATTTCCGAAGGTTATTTGGATTTCCTCCGTCTTTATGAAAAAGGATTCACCAATTCCGTTGCTTCTCTCGGAACTTCCCTGACCGATTCCCAGATAAATTTATTAAGCAGGTACACAAATAATTTCTATCTTTTATATGATGGAGATATTGCCGGTCGAAAAGCAGCGATCAGAGCAGCTTCCAATGTGCTTAAAAAAGGAGCAAACGCAAAAATAATCGAGCTGCCGATTGATGATGATCCAGATAGTTTCCTGCTTAAAAATGGAAATGAAGCTCTCGAAAATAAGATCAAAAACGCAAAAAAGTTACCTTTATTTATCTTTGAGGATAAAAATCTTAACCTCGATCAGAAAACAAAACTGAATCTTTTGTTCGATGTTCTGAACGAAATGACCGAGGAAATTTCTCAGGAACTTTTTGCCAAAGAGATAGCTGAAACCTTTAAAATATCAGAACATTCCATTCTTTCCAGGAGAAGAAAAAAGTATTTTCAAAAAGTAAAAAAAGAAGAAAAAACTGAAATCTCCAGATTTCAGGAGGAGCGTGATCTGCTCAAAATCATCTTAAATGAAAAATCTTATTATAAAAAAGTTGCAGAACAGCTGAATTCAGATTATTTTTTATCAGGAATATATGAAAAAATTTTTGAGCAAATTGCTGAGCATATTGAGAACATTAACCAGGTTGCCGGCTTGCTGGATTTGATAGAGGATGAGATAACCAGGAATACTTTCTCTGAGTTGCTTATGGAAGATGTTCCAAAGGTTGATATTGAAGAAGTTATTAAAACGGTTAAATTAAGAAAATATCAGGATGAACTAAAAAAAATAAATAAAAAAATTTTCGAAGGAAAAAACTTCAAGGAACTATCTCAAAAGAAAAACAAACTGAAAAAAAAGATTCTTGGTATAAATAAAAAAGTTGTTAGAAAGACCTTATATTAAGGAGAATTAATGCTTAGTTATAACGAATGTTTGACGAAATTGATCGAGCTTGGCAGGAAAAACAACGACCTGCTGACTTTTAATCAGATCAATAATATTTTACCGAACAGTCCTATTTACCTCGATAAGATCGAGGAAATAATTACTCACTTAACAGATACAGGAATTGTTTTGATCGATGAAACTCATAAAAGAGTGACCAAGAAAAAAGTATCAGTTAAGAGTAAAGCACCGAAAAAATTCAAGATCAAAAGGTATTATGACGATCCGGTCAGAATGTATCTCAAAGAAATGGGAAGAGTTCCTTTACTGGATAGAGAAGGTGAAGTTCGCATTGCCAAAAAGATCGAAAGCGGTCAGCGTTATATCAATAAATACATTTTTATGTCCGGAAGTACTTTGCGGGAAATGGAGAATTTTTTTCACAGATATAATGAGAAAAGAGTAAAAGTCGATCAAATTTTCAAGATCGAATACGGAAGCTGGGTTGATAAATCCCAGGAAGCACGCTTGATCAACGAATTTTCCATTGTCATCAAAGAAGTCAGAACAATTTTTGAAGAAATCGGAGAAATCCTCGACAACAGTGATTATGATGATACAGGACATGTCCTGGAACAGATTGAAGTGGATAAAAAAAGAGTTAAAATTCATGCTATATTCAATCGCTTGACCTATAATGAAAAACTCTTGAAAAGAATGGTTTACCGGATCAGAAGTCTGGTCGATAGAATAAATGACAGCCAGAAAACGATCAAACAACTCTCCAGAATACGCAGATTTTCCATCGATGAAATTTGCACTTATGGCAGAAAAGCTAACAAATCTGAAGAAGAATATAAACAGGTTCACAAGGATACAAATGTTGAACCGACTGTTTTTATTGAAACACTTAGAAAAATTAAAAATGCTCGCAGGAAAATCCGCAGAGTTGAATTAGAAACCAAAATGACTGCCAGTGAAATGATCTATCTCCTTGGGGAAATCAATCGCGGTGAGAAGATGAAAGAGCGTTCCAAGAATGATATGATCGAAGCAAATGTCAGGTTGGTTGTCAGTATTGCCAAACGGTATAATAATCGCGGACTCGATTTCCTGGATTTGATTCAGGAAGGGAATACAGGTTTGATGAGAGCTGTGGAAAAATACGATTATCGAAAAGGATTCAAATTCAGCACTTATGCAACCTGGTGGATTCGTCAGGCAATAACCAGAGCGATCGCAGACCAGGCAAGAACGATCCGAATTCCGGTGCACATGATCGAATCGATCAATAAAGTTAAACGAGCAAGCAGGAAACTATTGCAGGAACTTGGAAGAGAACCATATCCGGAAGAGATCTCCAATAAACTTGATCTACCGATTGAAAAAGTTAAAAGCATTCTTGCTATCACCAAAGAACCTGTTTCTCTCGATAAACCTATCGGACACGATGATGAAGACAGTATGTTGGGAGATTTTATCGAGGATAAAGGAACAATTTCTCCGGAGAGAATGGCGGAACGAACTTTACTGAAAAAACAGGTCGATGAAATCCTGCAGACATTAACATCTAGAGAAGAAAGAGTGATCAGACTTCGTTTTGGAATAGATGACGGTTATCACAGAACTCTGGAAGAAGTAGGAAATATTTTCAATGTGACCAGAGAACGAATCCGGCAAATCGAAGATAAAGCTCTGCGAAAACTTCGTCATCCTACCAGAAGTAATGTCCTAATGAAATTCATTGAAAATTTCAATGTGAAATAAAAATAATCCTACTCAATCTCCTTTGTATAAAGAGGAAATTCTTGACAGTAAAAACAGCAAATTTGTTTTAACAACTTTAAAAATTGTAGGGCCTATAGCTCAGTTGGTAGAGCTTCCGGCTCATAACCGGACGGTCAGAGGTTCGATTCCTCTTGGGCCCATTGATGTTTCGACTCGTTAGTTCAGCGACGAGTCGATTTTTTATCCAATCATGCTTCCGGCTCATATCCGGCAGTTGCCGGACAGAGGTTCGATTCCTCTTGGGCCCATAAATTTAAACCTTCAAGGTTTTCTGAACCTTGAAGGTTTTTTTCGATTTACCGCTTCAATAAGATCATCTTCTTCGTCTGCGACCGTCTCCCAACTTTCAATTTATAAAAATAAATTCCGGAAGCTACATTTCGATCATGATCGTCTTTCCCGTTCCATTCAATCGGGGATTGACGGTTTTCGATTGATAATTGTTTCACTTTCTGTCCTTTTATATTGTAGATTATTATCTCTGCGTCCTCCGTGTCCTCTGCGGTGAAAAAAGAAATCGTAGTTTTGGCATGAAAAGGATTAGGATAATTATTATGTAATGTAAATTCAATATCATCAATTTCCCCATCTCCAACCGAAACTGCCGGGAATTCGATATCAATGGCTGCATAATTTAACATCCCGCCGTTATTCAAACCAAAACCATGTATGGAAGAACCGTAACTGTAATCATCGAGAAAGAAGAGATGCAACCTGCCGTGATTATCACCAAGATCTTCGATAACATCTCCGGGATAAACATAAACCGGTATCATATCTGTAAGTTCGGGAGTATCGAGCGAGTTCATAAAGATAGGTTCACTCCAGTGTCCTCCGTTATCCGATGAGACTGAAATTGCAATTTCCGGAACTTCGATCCAATCCTCATATCCTTCTTCTCCAGCATTGGCAAGTTTTGATTTCAAACCGTCATGCCAGACTGCTGCCAGCCAGCCATTTTCCTCATTCTTTACAATTTTAAATACATTTTCATGAAAAGCGGTATCATTATCATAAAAATAAATGGGCCATCCACTGTACCAGAGAACATTTCCCTCATCATCATATTCATCGACTGCTCCGTCTTCATTAATATCCCAGGGAATCATAGGAATATTATCATCCGGATCTGCACCTGTATAATCAAGATCATAAAAACTGAAAGACTGGGAAGCAATATCAAATTCAAATGCTTTCGGATAGATAGCATAGGGCCAGTAAACACCATCTCCTCCATCAGGATCATCTCCTTGCAGTCCGAGTGCTCCGGTAATTCTAATTTTCATATCATTATCGGTAAAGATCGCATTCATATGTCCTGCATGGATCATCCCGAAATAGAGATCGTAAGGATTCCCATTATCATTCTCAAAAGTATATTCCGTTCCCTGCTGATTCATAGGATTATCGATCCAGAAACGAAGATCCTGTGAATAATATGTGTATTCTCCTTCTCCGTAATTATCATTATAAAAGACAAATATCTCATCTTCGGTGTTATATCCCATAAAAGCAATCTTGCCGTCATCCGAAACTGCACAGGCTTTAAAAGGTCTGATCCAGGGATCTCCATTCCATTCATCCATTAAAGGAATCGTTGAATAAGTCCAGTCCAATGAAGATTGATTATCAATATCCGAAGTATTAAAATCAGCAATTGCGATCAAAACATTTTCAGAAGGATTACCGTCAGCTCCATGTCCCTGATAGTTGTTTGCATAAATATAAACTCTGCGATGATCTTCGAGAGGAGAAGGTCCGATAAAAGTGTAGGGCCAGCAGAAGCTGTCATCCGGGTAGGGAGTATCCAGTTCGCTGTTGACGATCACAGGATATGTTTCTCTCCACAAACCGGAAGCTCCAAGCATGTGAAAAAGATCATAGGAAAATAATGCGGTAGCATCAAGAGTTCCGAAATTTATATGGTATGAAACAAAAGGATCTGCTGTAACCGGATCTATGTCTATTCCTCCGTAACCTTCCCAGATGGGAGTATTGCTTACCGGAGCTGATGCCAATACATTTCCCTGGTCATCGACATAACTGTAATACTCTCTTCTATCAATACTCGATGTTTCCTGCGTATGATATAAGATATAAACTCCTCCTGCCGGATAACCGTAAGGTTCGGACACAGCAGGCTGAATCCGTACCGGAAGACTGTTATAACTTCCCGGCATATAATCATAATAAGTTGTGATAAGACTGGTTGGATCAACGATGAATTCCCATTCCGGAACATCGCGTGAATGTTCATAAACCAAACTACTTCTGGTATTGATCGCTTTCTTATGCAGGATATACCCAAACAGGTTTAAAACTAATAAAATTAAAACAACTGAAATTAAAATCTTTTTCATGATCCTTCATCCCTCCTGAATTATTTTTCTAAAACAGAAATTCAAATTGATTCTATATAAGTCAATTTATTTATTTTTAAAATCGAATTTTTTGTATGAAATGAATTTAAAGAAATAAACTTCAAAACTCCAAACACAAAACAAATTAAAAATTATTTGACTTATAAATTGCAAAATAAATTTAGTGGTCAGGGTAAAAAATGAAAAATAATTTGAGATTTTGATTTAGATTTATTGAGTTTTATTGATGATATAAGGAATCGTTATGAGCACAAAAGATAAACCAGATAAGGAACAAGCTCACAAAAATACTTTTCCCTCCAAACAAATTGGAAAAGTTTTTATGGAAAGCGAAGAAAAATATCGAAGCCTGTTTGAAAACGCACCGGATGGAATTTCATTGCTGGATGCAAAAGGGATCATCATCGATTGCAATTCCAAAGAATGTGAATTCCTTGGTTATAGCTGTGAAGAGATAATTGGAAAGCATATAACACATTTTTTCAGAGATGAATATAAAGAATTGTTCAAAAAAAAATTTCCCATTTTACAAAAAGAAGGTAAAGTCGAATTAGAATTGGAATTAAAAAGAAAAGACGGTTCTTTTTTTCCGATAGAGAGAACAGCAACAGCATTTTACGATGAAGAAGATAACTTTTCTGGTGTGATCGTTCATACCAGAGATATCACCAACCGCAAGTTAGTAGAAAAAGCATTGCGGGAAAGCGAGAAAAAACATAGATTATTAGCTGATCATGCTACTGATGTCATTTCCCTGCATGCATTTGACGGAACTTTTCTTTATATTTCTCCTGCAATAAAACAACATGGATATGAACCGGACGAATTGATCGGGAAAAATCCTTTTGAATTCTATCATCCGAAAGATGCGGAAAGATTATCAAAATTGATGGTAACTCCTGAAGCTATCAAAAATAATCCGGTTTTTACGATTAGATTCAGGAAGAAAGATGGTTCTTATATCTGGGCAGAAGTCAGAAATACGATTGCTTTTGATGAAGAAACAGGAAGCAATTTCATCATCAGTGTTTCCAGAGATATTTCGGAAAGAAAACAAGCAGAACAAGAATTGCAAAAAAGCGAAGCTAATCTTGCCCAAGCACAGCAAATAGCGCACCTCGGAAGCTGGGAATGGGATATCGAAAAAAGTATAGATTTCTGGTCTGAAGAGATATTCCGAATCTATGGATTGCCATACGAAAAATCAGGAATTTCATATAAAACATTTTTAAATTCTGTTCATCCCGAAGATCGAGATTTCGTTAAAAATTCAGTTAATGCAGCTTTATATGAAAAGAAACCTTATAGTATCGACCATCGCATCATTCGTGCTAACGGTGAGGAAAGATATGTTCATGAACTGGGAGAAGTGGTTTTTGATAAAACCGGCAAACCGGTTAAGATGATCGGTACAACCCAGGACATTACCGAGCGTAAACATGCAGAACTAATCCAATCTGTTCTCTATCAAATTTCCAAAGCTGTTAATACAACTGAAAACCTGGATGAACTTTATCAGATTATCCATCGAGAGCTCGGGAAAATAATCGATGCATCTAATTTTTATATTGCCAATTATAATGAAGAAACCGGTGAAATAATTGCTCCTTATTTTGTAGATGAAAAGTTCGATGTTAAACCACCTGTTCAATTAAGAAAAAACGGATTTACGGAATATATGATCCGGAATAAGAAATCTTTGTATTTAACTGAAAAATTACGGGAAAAATTGATCGGGAAAGGTGAGATCGTCAAGCATAACTGGAAATGCAAAATATGGTTGGGAGTTCCTCTCAAAATCGAGGATAAGATAGTCGGCGGATTAGCGGTTTTGAGTTATCAAGATGCATCGATTTATACGGAAAAGGATCTGTCCCTGCTGGAATTCGTTTCAGATCAAGTTGCGATCGCTATCGATCGCAAGCAAGCAAAGGAAGAATTGGAATTTACGAATAAGATGTTTAGTACTATTCTTTCGGGTCTGCCTATAACCGTCACTTATATTAATAATGAAGGAATCTTTACCAGGTCGATGGGAGCAGGATTAGAAAAATGGAATATCAAAGAAAATCAGCTTGTGGGAGTAAATGTTTTCGAAGCTTATCCTCATGTGATGGACTATGTTAAGAGAGCATTAAATGGCGAAATGGTGGAATTTATCGATACGATATTATATCAGGGTGAAAATCATTATGTTTATAATTATCTTGTACCGGATAAAGATCAAGGATCGATAAATGTTGGTTTGGATATTACTGAACAGAAGCGAGCAGAACTGATCCAGGCTGTTCTCTATCAAATTTCCAAAGCTGTTAATACTACTAAAAACCTGGATGAGCTTTATCAAATTATCCATCATGAACTCGGGAAAATAATCGATACGACTAATTTTTATATTGCCAATTATAATGAAGAAACCGGTGAAATAATCTCTCCTTATTTTATCGATGAAAAGTTCGATGTAAAATTACCTCATCATTTAAGAAAAAATGGAGTTACAAATTATATAATCAAAAATGCACGATCATTATTTCTTACTGAAGAACTTCGCAAAAGATTGATTAGAGAAGGAAAAATAACCGATTATGTTAGAAGAAGTAAAATATTGTTAGGTGTTCCTCTGAAAATAGAAAAAAAGGTCGTCGGTTGCATTGTCGTGCGCAGTTATAAAGAAGAATCCGTATTTTCGAAAAAAGACCTGTCTGTTTTAGAATTTGTCTCCGATCAGGTTGCAGTTGCAATTACTCGTAAAAAAGCAGAAGAAAGAGCCGAACATTTGAATGCAGTTCTGCGTGCGATCCGCAATGTAAATCAACTGATCGTGCAGGAAAAAGACCGTCATCTGCTGATCAAAAAAGCGTGCAGAAATTTCATTGAAACCAGAGAATTTCATAGTGCCTGGATTGCTCTTTTCGATGACAAGGAAAAGATCATTGATTTTGTTGAAGAAGGCTTAAGTGTGAAACTTCCCAAATTAGATGAGAAGTTTTTAGAGAATTATATTCCCCCTTGCATTACGAAAACACTTAAATCCGAAGATGTTATTTTATTCCGGAATGTCGAATCAGACTGTATAGAATGTCCCAGGTTCAAAGCAAACAAAACACGAGGTTGGAGTGTGATGTCGAGAAGTCTCAAATATGATGATAAGTTTTATGGTATTATTAATGTTACCTTTTCCTCGAGATTTATCGAAGATAAAGAAGAGCTTTCGCTATTTAATGAAGTTGCCGGAGATATTGCTTATGCTCTGTTCAATATGGAAGTTGAGGAACAGCGTCAAAAGGCAGAAGAAAAGCTGCGGGAAAGCGAAAATAATTTGCGAACACTTTTCAATGCAATGACAGATATTGTGTTTGAAATAGATTATGATGGGAGATATATCAACATTGCCCCAACATCACCTGAACTTATGTTCAAACCTTCGGAAAAAGTAATTGGAAAAACATTACATGAAGTATTCCCGAAACCCGAAGCCGACATATTTCTTGCATTTATTCGTAAGTGTCTTAATGAAAATAAAATTAACAACATTGAATATCCTCTGTTCATAAATGATAAAACAATCTGGTTTGAAGGCAGGGCAGCTCCAAAAACCAAAAACAGTGTGCTCTATATTGCCCGTGACATCACCGCGCGTAAAAAGGCAAAAGAAGCTTTACAAGAAAGTGAACAATTAAACAGAACTGTAATCGAAAATTCTCCCATCGGTATTTCTGTAAGAGATAAAAACGGAACACTTCTTTTATCAAATAGAGCCTGGCAAAAACTCTGGGGATTATCTAACAATGAAATTTCCGATTATCATAAACCAAGAAAAAAACTGGCTTTTAATGATAAAGATTCTTACCTCGTTGACCATCTGGATAATATTAATAAAGTATATAAAACAGGTGGAGAGTATTATATCCCGGAATTAAAACTTTCTCATCCTAAAAAAAATAAAGCTGACTGGATATCGCAATATTTTTATGCAATTCAAGATGAAAAAGGAAATGTGCAAAGAGTGGTTATCCTAACAGAAGATATTACCGAAAGAAAAAAAACTACGGAACGGATAAAAAACGATCTACATGAAAAAGAAATCCTGCTCAATGAAATCCACCATCGAGTGAAAAATAATCTGCAGGTTATCTCCAGCTTGCTCAAACTCCAGGAATATCATATTAAGGACAAAAAAATACTTGAAATTTTCAGGAAGAGTGAAAACAGGATAAGATCGATGGCTTTGATCCATCAGAAACTTTATGAAACAAAAGATTTTGTTCATATCGATTTTGAGAATTATATTAAAAGTTTGTCGAGAATGCTCTTTGGTTCATACGATATAAATCCTTCAAAAATAAGGTTATTGCCGGATATTCAAAATATCACCTTCGATATTTCACGAGCTATCCCGATTGCTCTGATCCTGAACGAGTTAGTCTCAAATTCTCTAAAATATGCTTTCCCAAAAAACGAAAAAGGTGAGATCAAAAT
>DRTC01000528.1 GCA_011372345.1 Candidatus Cloacimonadota bacterium | reverse complement strand
GCAATGTCTGCTGATTTAACTATGGACAATATCGATGATACTGCTGAAAATCTTGATTTTTATGCTGGTATTATGCCAATTTCTAATTCCAATACTAATAATCCCACTCGAGCTACAATGTTAGATGATTATGATGCTACATTCACGGGGATTGTCTCAGCTAATGATGGTTATAATAATGTCTGGATTAGTGATGCTGCCGGAGCTTATAATGGTGTGATGATTTACGATAGTAGTTTTGATGCTTTAGTTAGTGTTGGAGATGAAATTACTCTTGCTGCTAGAAGGGATGTATATTCTGGACTAACTGAATTAGTTGATCCAGTTCTTCTAACCATTGTGTCATTTGGAAATTCTCCATACGGACCAGATACGATAATAGGTGAGAACATCGAAGAAAGTTTAAATGTTGATACAAATCCAGGAGAATCTTGGGAAGGTCAATTAGTTACGATTGAAGATGTCTATGTTGAATCTTCAGGTAGTTATTATTACCGATGTACCGATGACAGTGGTGAGAATTATTTCTATATTGGTGATAATGTCGATTATCATTTCGGAAGTATTACTATGAATGTTGGTACGACATATCCATCAGTTACTGGAGTTGTTGATTGGTATAATTCCGGTCCTTACTACAGACTTAATCCCAGAAGTCAAGATGACATTGTAGATCCTCCAACAGCAGTAACCTTAAGCGAATTCACTGCTCAATATGCATCAGGTGAACTTTCCCTATACTGGACAACACAATCTGAAGTCGCAAATGCAGGATGGAACATATATCGGGGAGAAAGCGAAATATCTCATCAAAATGATGAAACTGATCAAATTAATCCAACCTTAATTCCAGGTTCAGGAACTACTTCAGAACCCACGGATTATGTTTTTGTCGATGATTATGAAGTTACTGAAGGTGCTACTTACTGGTACTGGATCGAAAGCAGAAACAATTCCGGTGAGACTGAAACTTTTGGTCCAATCTCCTTAACAATTCCAGTCGAAGGTGAAGATCCTGATGATCCAAGTAACGATAATTATGGTTTATTCCAGAATTATCCTAATCCGGTTTCAAATGCAACTACGATCAGCTTTAACCTGACCGAAGAAAAAGCATGTAAACTTTCGATTTACAATACAAAAGGACAGACGATCAAAGATATTTATGAAGGTTCGACAACCGGAAATTCTTTTGTCTGGGATAGAACTGATAATTTCGGAAATGCTGTTGCTTCAGGAATTTATTTTTATAAATTAGAAGCAGGTTCAGAAGTTTACACAAAAAAATTGGTTGTAACAGAATAAGCCTTTAATGAGAATAATTGAAATAGCCCTGGAAAATATTCAGGGCTATTTTTTATAATTAGATTTTATTCGTGAAGTTATTTTTCAAGACCTTACGGATGGTTGAGCTTGCGAAATCTCCGTAATGGTTGGCGTTTTCAGATTCAACCATTGCGAAGGTTTTCGACCATTCGCAAGGTTTTTGGATTGTATGGCTAAACTCTAGTTAAATATATTTCCAAGACAAAAACAGAGAGGATTAAATGAATAAATGTCTTGTCGTTACCGGAGGAGGAGATTGTCCGGGCTTGAATGCTGTTATCAGGGCGATTGTAAAAAGGGCTTCCAATGAAGGTAATTGGGAAATCTATGGAAGCAGAGATGCTTTTAACGGCATCTTAAAAGATCCGATCGATATTGTTCACCTGACCGGGAAGAAAGTTTCGGGAATCCATGTCCGGGGAGGAACGATTTTAGGAACAACCAACAAAGGCGGACCTTTTAATTTTCCGGTGGAAGTAAATCCGGGCGAATGGGTTTATACAGACAGGTCTGATGACCTTTTATCCAGGTTAGAGGAACTTGAATTCCAGGCGGTTATCAATATTGGCGGAGACGGTTCTCAAAAAATATCACAGAAATTGTATGAAAAAGGATTGAACATTATCGGTGTTCCCAAAACGATCGATAATGATCTGGAATGCACTGATTTTACTTTCGGTTTTCAAACTGCTGTGGAAATCGCAACCGATGCTGTCGATAAATTAGTAACGACTGCCGCCAGTCATCATCGCGTCATGATCCTGGAAGTAATGGGAAGAGAAGCCGGTTGGATTGCACTTTATGCGGCGCTTGCCGGAGGAGCGGAAGTATGTTTAATCCCGGAAATTCCATACAATATCGATAAGATCAAAAAAAAGATAGATAAAAGGAACGGAGTTGGAAAGGGATTTGTAAATATAGTTATGGCAGAAGGTGCAAAACCGTTAAAAGGAAAAATCGATTTGGTAAAAAATGATTCAGAAACGAATAATCAGACTTTCAAATATGCAGGAGCCGGATTTCATTTAAAGCATGAATTGGAAACGATCGGTGTTAAAAATGAGATCAGAGTAACGGTTTTGGGTCATCTTCAAAGAGGAGGTTCACCTAATTCTTTCGACAGGATTTTAGCGACAAGATTTGGGATCAAAGCTTTCGAACTTGTCCTCCAAAAAGATTTCGGAAAAATGGTTGCTTACCGGAATAATGATATTTCTGCTGTTCCTATCAAAGCTGCAATCAAACAAACAAATCTTGTAGATATCAACTCTAATATTGTCCATACTGCTCGAGGATTGGGAATCAGTTTCGGGGATTGATTTTTTTATTAATTAGAGTCCATCCGTAAAGTATGATTTTTCGACTCGTAAGGAACGACGAATCGAGACAAAGTGTGTATTAAAGCCACTTCAAGTCGTCGTCGCAAGCTTCTTACAACTCGGAGTTGGGGTTTATGGACAAACTCTAATTAAAAAATACTTGTCATGATTTTAGCAGATGAAAAATTTTACTCAATTTTCAGGAGGTTTTTTTTGAAACACAAAATAGGAATTTTAACTGCCGGAGGATTAGCTCCGTGTCTATCGTCATCAATTGGAAGATTGATCAAACAATATTCGGATTTATTACCGGATTCTGAAATAATCTGTTATATTCATGGTTATCGAGGACTATTACTAGGTAACAAGATCAAAATTACGGATAAAGTTCGTAAACAATGGGAATTATTAAGTGATTTTGGCGGTAGTGTGATCGGAAGCAGTAGAGTGAAACTTTCGAATGTAAAAGACTGCGTTAAAAAAGGTTATGTTCAGGAAGGAGAAAATCCGCTTGAAGTTGCTGCCAAACAGTTACAAAAAGACAAGATCACCATTCTTCATACTATCGGAGGAGACGATACCAATATTACTGCTGCTCAATTATCGTCTTTCCTGGAAGAAAATAATTACGATCTGACAGTTGTCGGATTACCCAAAACCGTTGATAATGATGTTTATCCGCTTCATCAGACTTTAGGAGCCTGGACTGCTGCCGAACAGGGATCAATATTCTTTGAAAACATTGCCAATGAAAACACAACCAGTCCCCGACAACTTCTGATCCATGAAGTTATGGGAAGAAACTGCGGCTGGCTAACTGCTCAAACTGCTTTTAAATACAGAAAGAGATTACTCAACAAAACCTTTTTACCCGAAATGTTATTAACAAAAGAGCGTTGGGATATCGATGCTATCTATATTCCGGAAATCAATTATGATTTTGACCGTGAAATAGAGAGACTCCGGAAGAATATGGATAAGAACGATTGCGTGATTATATTTTTGAGCGAAGGAGCAGGCGTGGAAAGAATTGTTGCTGAATTGGAAGCACAAGGTGAAACTGTGAAAAGAGATGCTTTTGGTCATATTCGTCTGGACGAGATAAATCCCGGGCAATGGTTTTCAAAAAAATTTGCAGATGAATTATCAGCAGAAAAAGTGCTGGTTCAGAAAAGTGGTTATTTTGCTCGTTCTGCTGCTCCTAATTCTAAAGATCTTAAGCTTGTTTATAAATCAGTCGATCATGCCGTGAAATTTGCCTTAAATGGTGAGAGCGGTGTTATCGGTCTGGATGAAGATTATAACAACGAGATGCGATGTATCGAATTTAATAGAATAAAAGGCGGTAAACCATTCGATGTTACTCAGGACTGGTTTGAAAAAATGTTAAGGGAAATCGGACAATCTGATTTGAACATTTCTTATAAAAAGGATTAATAGTAACATGAAAATAAAATTCAGAGATGTCAGTTCAGGAATCGTGGAAGCAAGAGGAGTGATAGAAATTGCTCCAGGAATTTATATTAACGAAGTGACGATCATTAACAGAACCGGAAAAATTTCAGTTGAACTTCCCCAAAAAAGTTTCAAGGGAAAAGACGGCAGGATGCATTATCTTGATGTTCTGACATTTGAGAAAGAAGACCAGAAAATTTTGTGGCTGATGGAAGTGAAAGATGCTTATAAAGATTGGAGAAAAAAAAATAAAAAAGTCCTTGTATATGAACCTGAATAAGAGAAAGTATCCACGGATGACACGAATTTCACGAAGATAATGAGTTTTTTTTCATTATTCCCAATCCCCCTGATTGGGAATGTAATATCAAAACAAACCTTATTTGGAAATTCAGAAAAAGAATAAATATCGAATGTCGAACAAGGAATGATAAAGGAAAGAAAAAAATGAATATCGAATGGAACACACAAAAAGATTTAACTTTGATATTCGTGCAATATGTAAT
>DRTC01000527.1 GCA_011372345.1 Candidatus Cloacimonadota bacterium | reverse complement strand
TTTCTGGAAGCAGATAGAACTTATGAAAGACAGGTCTGCACTTTTAGAATTCCGGTTGGACTTGAATTCCGTTTACCTAAGAAAGATCTGTCCGATCATGATGCTTTTGGTCTCAGAAATTTCAACTTCCGCATCGGGACAACCTTTATCTCTACAAAAACCATTATTAACGATAAACGCCAGGTTAGCGATTCTTATCCATTAACAACCACAACCGAATTTGGTGATGGTGATGTCGAAATCAATTTTGATGATAATTTCTATCAGTCAACGAGTGAACATTCGGAAGATATCGAAGCTACTAAACGATTTTCCGGAGGTATCGGTTATAATCATTCCAAAAATCTGCAAATAGATTTCGGTGGTTATATCGACGATGATTGGAAAAATTCTTTGATCGGAATTTCTTTTTCAGTGAAACTTTAAATAAATTTGATTTATATTAAACCTACAAGCGATGTTCTTTCGAATATCGCTTGTTTTTTTCGAATAATATTTGCTAATAATTTCCAAATTTGGAAAATCCTTGCCAGATATTAACATAAAAATATTTAGTAAATCATTTTCAAATAGCTTTTTTAGAGGAGGAAAGATGGAATTTGTTATTTTCAAAACTTACTACATTATTGGCATAATTGTTATGCTGCTTCTGATCAAAGCGATCAAAATTATCAGGGAATATGAAAGAGCAGTTGTCTTCCGTTTGGGAAAATTTCAGAAGGTTCGAGGACCAGGATTGATCATCCTTATTCCTTTCATTGATAAAATGGTCAAAGTAGAATTGAGAACCGTTACTCTCGATGTTCCACCGCAAGATATTATTACCAGAGATAATGTTCCGGTAAAAGTAAATGCTGTGGTTTACTTCAAAATTGTCAATCCGGAAGATGCAATTGTCAAGATCGAGAATTACAAGACAGCAACTTCCCAGATTGCTCAAACAACTCTTCGTAATATTTTAGGAAAATCCGAACTGGACGAACTGCTTTCCCAAAGAGAAAAGATAAGTCAGGAATTACAGCAGGTCATTGATGAACAGACAGATCCATGGGGAATAAAAGTCAGTGTGGTGGAAGTTAAAGATGTGGAACTTCCGGCAACGATGCAGCGAGCAATGGCAAAACAGGCAGAAGCAGAAAGAGAAAGAAGAGCAAAAGTCATTCATGCTGAAGGAGAATTTCAAGCTTCTTCAAAACTTGCCGAAGCTGCCGATGTTTTGAGTAAAAACACCGCTTCTATTCAATTAAGATTTTTGCAGACTCTAACGGAAATTTCAACTGAAAAAAATTCTACGATAGTTTTTCCGGTACCGATTAATTTGATGAAGGCTTTTCTAAATAAAGATGAACATCCTGAATGAAAAGAACCATATTAATATTTTTCCTGTTAATTTTAATTTTCAGTGGATGTTCCAAGCAAAAAACGGAAAAACAAGAAGAATCAGAACTCCCAAACATCGATGCTCTCTGGGATTATCAGTATCCTGATTCCACAGAAATAAAGTTCAGAGCATTAGTTCCCGAAATTAAAAGCTCCGGAAATACAGATTATTACCTGCAATTATTAACTCAAATTGCACGCACTCAAGGTCTGCAACGAAAATTTGAAGATGCTCATAAAACTCTGAATGAAGTCGATTCTCTTTTAACGGATAATACAAAAACTGCAAAGATCAGATATTTATTAGAAAGGGGAAGAACTTTCAGATCATCAGGATTTCCGGAAAAAGCAAAACTTTTGTTCCTGAAAGCCTGGGATTTTGGTATTACAAACAAACTTGATCTGTATGCAATCGATGCAGCTCATATGATGGGAATTGTCGAACCTCCGGAAAAACAATTGGACTGGAATTTGAAAGCACTCGAGTTGTGTGAAAAAACTGAAGATAAGAGAGCAAAAGGTTGGCTCGGACCTCTTTACAATAATATTGGCTGGACTTATCACGACTTGGAAGAATATGAAAAAGCTCTGGAACTTTTCCAGAAAGGTCGGAAATGGCGGGAAGAAATCAAGGATGAGCATGGAACCATGATCGCCAAATGGACTGTTGCCAGAACTTTTCGCTCACTTGGAAAATTGGATGAAGCACTTGAGATTCAATTAGCTCTGGAAAAGGAATACGAAGAACAGCAATTAGGGCAGGATGGTTATATTTTCGAAGAATTAGCAGAAATCTATTTATTGAAAGAACAGGAAGAGGAAGCAAAAAAATATTTTGGGCTGGCTTATGAATATCTTTCCCAAGATCAATGGTTAGCAGATAATGAACCGGAAAGATTGGCAAGATTGAAAGAATTGAGTGAATAATTTTTTTGCTCCAAAATTTTATTTGGGAGCACAATTGGAAAAGAAATTGTATTTTGAAAATGCTTCTTCATTAAAAAAATCGAAGAGAATTCCTTTAGTTACTGAAATGAAAAAGAATCACTTTGAATTTAAAAAATCTGGCAAGTTTTCATCAGTCTAACTCAATGATAAACTATGTCGGTTAAAATTCTCTCCATCCAAGAAAACAGTTTAGCAGAAGATCACCATCTTCAAAAAAACGATAAAATAACAAAAATAAACAACCACCCAATCGACGATTTTCTCGACTTCCAATTTTATTCTGCAGATGAAATCCTCCATTTCAGGATTTTGAAAAATAATGGAGAATATGAAGAAATAACAATTCATCAAAATTGGGAAATTCCTATAGGAATAGAAGTCGAGCAACCAAAATGTCGAAGTTGCATTAATGATTGTGTTTTCTGTTTCGTATCTCAACTGAAACCAGATTTGCGAGAAGCTTTATATCTGAAGGATGGAGATTACAGGTTTTCTTTTATTTATGGTAATTTTATAACTTTAACAAACCTGACAAAAAAAGATTATCAAAAAATAATTACTCAGAAATTAAC
>DRTC01000526.1 GCA_011372345.1 Candidatus Cloacimonadota bacterium | reverse complement strand
TCTTCTTGCTGTTACAAACGAAGCAATCTCTTGCTTCACATTAAGTTAGAGGAGCAGATTGCTTCGGAAGAATTTCTTTGAATGAGACCTCGCAAAGACAATTTTAAATTATGCAGAATCCATAATGGCAGATAGAAATAAGGAGAATTAATGCTAAACCATCTTTCAGAATTCAAAGAAATAATGGAAAAAGCAAACCTCGATGAAATCGTGATCAGATCTTTCGAGAAATATTATCTGCAGGTTTTATCAGGAGAAACTGGAAAACTTTCGGAAAAAGATATTTCTCCTCCGGATAAAACAAATATCATCGATTATCAAGATTTGGAGACTCCTGATTCTGCTCATCTCGAAAAACTTGCGGTCATTAAACTGAACGGCGGTTTGGGAACGAGCATGGGATTAAGAAAAGCAAAAACCTTGCTGAAAGTAAAAGATGATCTCAATTTTCTCGATATAATTTCCCTGCAGATATTACATTTAAGAAGAGAAACAAGAAAAGAAATTCCTCTTTTATTTATGAACAGCTTCAATACTCATCATGATTCTTTATTTTATTTGAAAAAATATCCTGAACTGAAAACCGGAAATTTACCTCTTGACTTTGTGCAGAATAAATTTCCAAAAATAAAACAATCCGACCTTTCTCCTCTAAAAAATAAAAATGATAATCTTAACTGGAATCCACCCGGACACGGAGAAATATATCTTGTTATGCAGATTTCGGGAATTCTGGATCAACTTTTAAATTCAGGATTTGAATATGTTTTCATTTCCAACTCCGACAATCTCGGAGCTGTGGTCGATGAGAAAATTCTTGGATATTTTGCTGAAAACAACCTGCCTTTTATGATGGAAGTTTGTAAAAGATCAAATATGGATAGAAAGGGCGGACATCTGGCACAAACGAAATCCGGTCAACTCGTTTTACGGGAAATTGCACAATGTCCTGAAAATGAAACCGAATTCTTCCAGAACATTGACAGATACCGCTATTTTAATACAAACAGTTTGTGGGTGAATTTAAAAGCTTTGAAAAAAAAGCTCGATGAAAATGATAATCTATTACCGCTTTCTTTGATAGTTAATCCCAAAAAAGTTGAAGGAGAAGAAGTTTTTCATCTGGAAACTGCGATGGGAGCAGCTATTTCCCTGTTTGCAGATTCAAAAGCAATGGTCGTAAATCGGGACAGGTTTGCTCCCGTAAAAAAAACAAATGATCTGCTTGTTGTCTGGTCTGATGCTTATAAACTGCAGAATGATTATCGGCTTGTTCTCGAAAAAGATGTGAAAGAACCGCCAAAAGTTTATTTAGATGAGAGATATTATAAAACAATAGAGCAGCTGGAGGAACATTTCAAAGAAGGAATACCATCATTGAAAAAATGCCGGAAGCTGGAAATAAAGAATGATGTTTATTTTGGGAAAAATGTCGAATTTGCAGGGGAAGTTGTGATTTCAGAGAAAGGGATGATTGAAGAAATAAGAAAAAATTAGAATTAAGGAATTCAGGAACAAAATAATTCAAAAATATTTTCCCCGGTAATGTCTTTTACTGACATTTCCCACTTCAAATTGTAATTTAAATTAAGTCATATTGTCAACCTCGTAGAGGTTATATATTTATAATAAAATGCGTCAGCATTTGGTTTTGAAAACCCTCTTTTCTTATAAAACTGCATCGCAGTGATATTTATCATCATTTACAGGTTTAAATGTCGCTTCCATGAAACTGATATATTGTCTTTGTCATTTGCCAAATGCTAACGCATTTTATTACAAAGATAGCACTGCTACGCAGTTTATAGA
>DRTC01000525.1 GCA_011372345.1 Candidatus Cloacimonadota bacterium | reverse complement strand
TATCTTATCCTAGGAAATGATGATCCCAGCATTGAAGAGGTTTCCATTATGGAAGCAGGAAATCAAGGCATCTGGACTTATATCCACAATCGAAAGATCAAATATAAAAACTACGATATTTATGGTTATGCTTTTGTGCCGCCTACTCCTTTTTTATTGAAAGATTGGGAGAAATTTGATGTTTCCAGATTTATAGATGTTGGCTGTGTCTCTCCGATTGAAGGCTATAGAACTTTCCCGGTTTTTGATTATGAAAAGGAATATTCGACGATCAAAAAAGACCTGGAACAATTAATAGGAAACGATAACTTAAATAATTCCATATTTTTATTTCATTCACCACCTTATCAAACAAAACTCGATAGAGCCGCTCTCGACGGAAAAATGATCGATCATGTACCTCTCGATGTTCATGTCGGTAGTATCGCCATCAAAAGATTTATCCAAGAAAAGCAACCTTATCTCACGCTTCACGGTCATATTCACGAATCTTCTACCATAACCGGCTTCTGGAATGATGTGATCGGCAAAACTCAATGCTTTTCCGCTGCTTATGATAAACCGGAACTGGCAATTGTAAAATTCGATTTAGGAAAGCCCTCGAAGGCAGAAAGAATTTTAAGATAATCGATATATTTAACTTCTTTTATTACTTCTATTTATTTTATTAGATATGCAGGAATTTGACCTTGACAAATATTTTCCCTTTAAATTTTGTCCCAAAAAAATATTCGGAGGTTGTTTATGACAATGAAAGAATTTCTTGCTTATATCGAAGCGAAAAATCCATGTCAGCCTGAATTTATGCAGGCAGTAACAGAAGTCGTAGAATCTATCTGGGATGTATATAATTCTAATCCTGCCTTTGTGGAAGCAAAGATCCTGGAAAGAATTATCGAACCGGAAAGAGTGGTTATGTTCCGTGTTCCCTGGGTAGATGACAAAGGTGATGTTCAAGTTAATCGCGGTTTCAGAGTTGAGTTCAACAGTGCTATCGGACCTTACAAAGGTGGTCTTCGTTTCCATCCTTCCGTAAACCTGAGCATTCTAAAATTCCTCGGTTTTGAACAGGTTTTCAAAAACAGTCTGACAACACTTCCCATGGGTGGTGGAAAAGGCGGATCTAATTTTGATCCTAAAGGAAAATCTGATAATGAAGTAATGAAATTCTGCCAGTCTTTTATGAGCGAACTTTATCGTCATATCGGTCCTAACACAGATGTTCCTGCTGGTGATATCGGTGTTGGTGGTCGTGAAATCGGTTATATGTTCGGAATGTATAAGAAGATCCGTAATGAATTTGTCGGAATTCTGACCGGAAAAGGTTTGAACTGGGGTGGAAGCTTGATTCGACCTGAAGCAACAGGTTATGGCTGTGTGTATTTTGCCGAAGAAATGCTGAAAACAAAAGGTGATTCTTTCAAAGGTAAAACTGTAACAGTTTCAGGTTCGGGAAATGTTGCTCAATACACAACTGAAAAAGTTAATGAACTCGGTGGAAAAGTAGTAACCCTTTCTGATTCAAGTGGATATATTTATGATCCTGACGGTATCGACGCTGAAAAACTTGCTTATGTCATGGAACTCAAAAATATCAAACGCGGCAGGATCAAAGAATACGCTGAAAAATATGGAGTAAAATACTTTGAAGGTAAAAGACCATGGGAAGTTAAATGCGATGTTGCTCTGCCAAGTGCTACCCAAAATGAGATCGATGTGAATGATGCAAAAACTCTTATTGCAAACGGTTGTAAAGTTGTTGCAGAAGGTGCAAATATGCCTTCTACTCCGGAAGCGATCGAAGTTTATCTTGAAAATAAAATTCTCTACGGACCTGGAAAAGCTGCTAATGCCGGTGGTGTTGCTACTTCCGGATTGGAAATGTCTCAAAACAGTTTAAGACTCTCCTGGACAAGAGAAGAAGTCGATGAAAGATTGCATAACATAATGAAAGCAATTCATTCTCAATGCGTCGAACACGGCAAAGATGGTGATTTCGTTAATTATGTGAACGGAGCAAATATTGCCGGATTCCTGAAAGTCGCCAATGCAATGCTTGATCATGGTGTTGTTTAAATAGAACCTTGCGAATGGTCGAGGAACGAGACCTTCGCAATGGTTGAACTAAAATCATAAAACCTGCCGGTTAATTATTACGGCAGGTTTTTTTATGCAAATTACTTTACGAAATAATTCTTTTCAAAAATATGTCTCTTTGAAATATAAGGGATTATTAAAACTTAAATCAAGTCCACTAAAGTGAACTTAATTCAAGTTTTTTAGTTTGGAGGTAATTTATGAAGCAATATATAGCGGAAACTGCCAAAATTGGTCAAGCTACGAAAATCGGTTTTAACTGTGTCATTATGGAAAATGTCTCGATCGGAAACGATTGTCTAATCGGAAATAATGTAGTAATTTATGAAGGATCGAAGATTGGAGATCAGGTCAGGATTGATGATAATACAATAATCGGGAAAAAACCTTTGAGTTCTCCCAGAAGTATTTTCAAAGTCGATCCCAACCTGAAACCAGCAGAAATTGGGAATATGTGCCAGATTGGAGCAAATGTCGTAATTTATGTGCAGGCAATGATCGGGAATAATAACCTGATCGCGGATCTGGCAACAATTCGGGAAAATGTTACGATTGGAGATTTAAATATCAT
>DRTC01000524.1 GCA_011372345.1 Candidatus Cloacimonadota bacterium | reverse complement strand
CGAAGATATCTTTGTATTGAACGAATATGTAGAACCATTCATACCGGGATTGACCAATCTTGCTTACAGAACTTTTTTAAGAGGATTTGTCAGAAGTAATTCAGTCAGCAATTTGATCACTTTTTCCTATTCTGCAATTGGAGCGAGTTATAATTCTCTTTCGTCCAGTTACCTGCAGAATGATTCTCAAATAATCGGAATTTATGATAATTTAAGTTTATTGAATAACAGGTTATCTTTAAATATGAGTTTAAATATTCTTTCCGATAATTTGGAAAAACAAAATGAAATTACCAATAAATCTTTGAATTACTCGACTCAACTTCTTTATAAACCTGTTGATTATCCGTATTTCAGAGTCGGTTTCAGTAATAATACATCCAATAATGATGCAGATGATACTAACGCTATGGATGTTCAGACAACAAACATAAATTTCGGTGTTGGATACGAAGTTGAAACAATTTCTTTTGCTCCAACTCATTTCAGTCTGGGATTTTATAATTCCAGCAATAAAGATAAGGAATTTGAATCTTACGATTATAGAATGAATAATGTTTCTTTAACTGCAAAAAGCAAATTCACAGAACTTCCTCTCACAACTACTTTATCATTATCCTTTAATATGAACGATGATACAACTTATGATTCAACTTCCGGAACTGATCTTGAAACAAAATACAACTATAATTCCATCTATCTGAAAGGAGCAATGACTTTCCTGGAAGAAAAATTAAGACCTTTCATCGATTTCAAACATACATTCTTCGGAGGAGATGCGGAAAGTCAATCTACACAACTGATGAACCTTGGAACTTCCTACTATTTCACACCAAATACATTTGCCAGTACTGATCTCGGTTTGAGAATGTATCATGATGAGGATGATAACAGTTCTGCTTATAACTGGCGTTTTAAGATTGGTCAGAAGTTCTAAAAAGATGCTATTAAAACTTCCGGAATTTTAATTAGCTTCGGAAGTTTTTTGATTAAAATTCAATTCAAATATCTAAAGAGGGAAAAATGGGGAGAATAGTTACAACAGTCGATATTGAAAATATTTCCCAATCGGGATATTCCTTAAAACTTGATGCTCTGGTTGATACAGATGCAAGTTATCTGACATTACCATTGGCATGGAAAGAACGGTTTAATGATTTTGAATCAGAGGAAACAGTCGAACTTCAAACTGCAACTCAAGAAATAGTAAAAGGTTTGGTTTGCGGACCGGTAAAGATAAAAGTCGAAGGTTTTAGAGCAATTTACAATGAAGTATTGTTTTTAGATATGAAACCTGAAAATGGAGAATATGAACCTTTAGTTGGTTATATCATACTTGAACAGTGCGGAGCTGCTGTTGATATGATCGGACACAGACTGATTTCTGTGAAATATATGGATGCGAAATAAAATCTAAATCCGCTTTTTAAATGATTGTCCATTATTTTATCTAGTATCTGACCGAAAACTCACCCCCAGCCTCTCTCTTTAGCAAAGAGAGGGGAGAACGAGGATCACGAAATCGCTTTATCCACAATTGTTTCCCCTCTTTGTCAAAGAGGGATCAGGGGAGTTTGTGATAGAAAAAACTGAGTTTTCGTTCAAGCACTATATAATAAAACTCAACTCGAAATGATTCGGAAGCTGCAATAGAATGTGAGTTGAGAATTGCGACATTTGTATGACAGGTTGCTCTCGACTCACACTTCGCTGCGAGTCAAGTTCAACTTCAAGTGAATTGAGAGAGAACTTTCCGAATCTTTGTTGGAAGAATTACTTCGTGGGGAAGCTTCGGAAAGTCGAGATTCCCTTCCGAAGTTTATCTTTCATAATTTTCTCACATTAGAAAATTCGGAAGGTTCGGTGATAATGGAATTGCAACATTTATTTGTCTTGTTATTCTCGACTCACACTTCGCTGCGAGTCAAGTCCAACCTAAATTGAAATTAGAGAAAACTTTCCGAATCTTTGCTGGAAGAATTCCTTCGTCAGAAAGCTTCGGAAAGTAAATAATATTTTTTTGGATAAACCAATGAAAAACTTAAAGTATATAATTGTCCCATTTGTTATTTTTATTTTTTTAAGAATCATTTTTGTTACCAGTTTCTGGGAAAACCTGGAGCATAAATCTCAAGACCTTTTATTCCTCTTAAGAGGACCACGAGACATTTCCAATGAAGTTGTGATTATCGAGATTGGAGATGAAACTTTCAATACTTTAAACCAGCAGTGGCCCTTTCCCCGCGAGTATTATGCTCATCTCATCGAAAACCTGGAAAATGCGGGAGTCAAACAGATAATTTTTGATATCGAATTCACGGAAGAATCCAATCCTGAATCTGATGAGCTTTTAGCTCAAACTGCTGCAAGATACAACAACATAATTTTTGCCGGTAAGCTGATCAAAACAATTAAAGAAGATCATATTAAGCAGCAGAATCTTCCTCCCATCAAAGCAATAAACAAGAGAGGAATTCCCTGGGGAACTGTTAATATCTCCTCAGATGATGATGGCTTTGTGCGTCGTTATGAAATGTTCCAGATGAGAGGGAAAAAAGAAAAATACTCAATTGGAGTGATCTCTTTTGCCATGTTGGAGAAGAATATCGGTTGGGCTAAGGAAATCGAAAATACGAACAAATTTTTCCGGATAGGGGACAGGTTTATTCCTAAAATAACCTCTAAAAGCTGTTTAATAAATTATTATGGTCCCCAGGAGACTTTCAATTATTATGATTTCTCCGATGTGATCGATGACTCGACTTTTGTTTCGGAATTTGAGCAGAACCTGGAAATGGATATAAATCAATTTTACGAGATCAAGGACGAATTCAGGGATAAGATCGTTTTGATCGGTGTTTCAGCGGATGAATTTCATGATTCTCACGATACTCCTTTCAACAAACTGACAAAACAACCTATGCCCGGAGTAGAGATCCATGCTAATTTCATTGAAATGGTCAAAAACATGGATTTTCTTTATCGTTTTTCATCCCTCTCCTGGTTGATCATCTTTTTTCTGCTCTGTTTTATCCTGTTCATATTCAACACAAATGTCAAACCAACGATCACGATCGCGATCAATTTTGTCTTGATCATCGGTTTTGTCCTCTTTTCCTATTATATTTTCAAAAATAAAAATATCCTTTTTACTGTTTTGGAACTTCCTGCTTTGATCATTATTATTTATATCATTGGACTGGTCTTCCAATATGTAAAAACTGCGAAAGAGCGGAAATTCATAAAAAGTGCTTTCAAACAATATCTATCACCGGAACTGGTAACCGAACTGCTCAAGGATCCGAAAATGCTGGAATACGGAGGTTCTGAAAAAGAGATAAGTGTGCTTTTCTCGGACATTCGCTCCTTCACTCCTTATACGGAAAGTCATACTCCCAGGGAAACCGTTATTATTCTGCACGAATACCTGACTGCAATGGTCGAAGTGATCTTGAACAATAAAGGAACTCTTGATAAATTTGTAGGTGATGCGATCATGGCTCTTTTCGGGACTCCGGTGGAACTGGATAATCATGCTTTCTGGGCGTGTAAAGCTGCTTTTGAGATGAGACAGAAATTAAAAGAACTTCATCTTAAATGGGAAAATGAACGCAAAGATCCGTTTGAAACAGGAATCGGAGTTCACAGCGGAATTGCTACAGTCGGGAATCTCGGTTCGGAACAGATCTTCGATTATACGGCGATCGGTGATACCATCAATGCCGGAGCAAGATTAGAATCCGCTAATAAAGAATATGAAACGCAAAACAAGATCATTATCAGCGAGCAGACTTATGAAATGGCAAAGAACAGGTTGATCGTCAAATACCTGGACGAAGCAAAAGTTAAAGGAAAGAAAAAACCCATCAATATCTATGAACTGATCGGGATCAAAGAGGAAATATAAAAACAGCTGAAAAATACATTCTCGTTCCAATGCTCCTGCCTTGGAATGTAAAATCGGACGCTCCTGCTTCAAAACAACTATTTACAATGCAGAGCGTCAAAACAAGCATTCCCACGCAGGAACGTGGGAACGAGGATATAATGAGAGATTGCATTCATGAATCCGACGAGCGTTCCCAGAGAGGGCTTTGGGAATGATGGAAAAGCACGGGAACATGTTTGTTTGTTAACAATGTGTGGGAGATAAATCTAATATTATCAAAACCTCATCATATACTGCAAATTCCCGCCGCCAAAACCATGCACAGCAAAAACATGGCTGAGGGAGAATTTCAGTTTCGTGTTCTTTGAAAAGTTATAGATCCAGCATAAATAGAATTTCAGGTCATCGTTTCTATAAAAATAATCGTTTTCAAATATAATGTCATCCATATCTGCTTTGTAAACTGTACCCAATAGTCCTGCTTCCCAGATCGTGTTTTTTAAATTATATTCGCAGAATACAGCAGGCATGATCTCTTTTCGTTTAAAATCGTAATTTCTTATTCCCTTGGCAGTTGCTTCCTGGAAAACATAATGCAAAACCGGTCGGATCGCTATATTGTTATCAATCAGGCAGGAGAGCTGCAGGGAAAAGTCATTTATTACATTTTTATATGAGTAATCATTTTCCGATTCATAAAAGAGCTTCTTTTCTGTAAATAAATAATATTTCCATTTAAATTCCGAAAACAGTTCTTCCTGAAAGAAATAGTATATTTTTGCAGTTGAATTATTTGTCTGATCTTCCGTTAAATAAATATCCGGAGATAATTCCTGGTTTTCAAATTTGATCTGGAAGGGATTCAGTACTTTGCCTGTTGTGAAGAAATTAAATTTATTATTTCCATACCGAATCTGCCAGGTTATTCCCAGCGGTTCTCTGGTTACTCTCCCGCCAATCTGGTTCTTCTCATCATAAAGAAAATCATCATAAGAAAGAGCGAGTCTAAAATACTTTTCCGATGTTTTATTTTTTATGGAAAATCCCAGATCGAGATCTATAAATTCTTTGTCGTATTCGGCATTGCACATGGAAAAAATGGACAGATGTTTATAAATCCTTCTCTCAAAACCCATATAAAAATATTCTTCCTGTTTATCTTTATATTGGGTTTGATGTCGAAAAAAATTAGAGCGAAACCACCATCCTTTTCCCAGTTCCTGATTAATATTCATTTTAATTTCATTGGAAAGGTCTTTAACATGAGTGCTGCCGAAAGAGAGAAGCAATTCATTTTTCTTCAGCAGGTTTTTTTCATAATCCAGTTCCCATAACGGATGGAAATCATAAGTGGCAAAATTATGCAGGAAAATTCTGGTCGCTTTATATTCATCATCGAATTTCCAATCAGGGAGTTCAGGATCAGGATAAAGGGAATACCGGAAAAGGATCAAACCCCAAAATAAAATCTTAATATATTTCTTCATTTTCCTATCCTGCAACAATGATTATTTCTTTTTTTGTAATGTAAAGATTTTTTTTTATTGACGATAAAAGTCTATTTTCCAAAAAGTACGAAGCAAGTAATCATACTCGGGGATTTGGGATATTATTGCAT
>DRTC01000523.1 GCA_011372345.1 Candidatus Cloacimonadota bacterium | reverse complement strand
CTCTCAAAAAAGGAATATAGGTTGTTCATGTATAACCCTCCGCTATCTTTTTTCTTTTGGAGGGTTATACTTTGAATTAATAAATCAAAGCAAGTTCTTCATAAAAATTCGTGAAGAACCATTAATTTTTCATAAAGATTTCAGGAAAATTTTCCCAAAAAGAGCGAAGTCAAGATGTAACTACCTCCTATATCTTTGGCTTCGCTTCATTTTTAATTTAAAGAATTTATTTAAATGCAGCTAACACTCACCTTGACAAATAAAAGTGAATTCTGCATTTGACCGATGTTTTATCTAAACCATCCAAATATTCGGAATGGTCAGATAAAGGCAGAATAATATGTGATAATCCGTGTAAATTCGCAGTTGAAAATTAATGGAGTGAGAAATGTTAGATTTTATTGGAAATAAGAAAAGGACTCATTTTGCTGAAAATTTGAGTCGAGAAAATATTGATGAAAAAATCACGGTCATGGGCTGGGTACATCGTCGTCGGGATTTGGGAGGATTGACTTTTATCGATTTGCGGGATGTTACAGGAATTGTGCAGATTGTATTCAATCCTGAAAATGATAAAGTTCACGAAAAAGCTCATAAATTGCGGAATGAATATGTGATAGCTGTAATTGGAAAAGTCGCTGAACGAGACGAGAAGAACATAAACCGAAAGATGAAAACCGGCGAGATCGAGATCGAAGCAGAAGACCTTCTTATTCTAAATGATTCCGAACCTTTGCCTGTTCAAGTTAATGAGAATATTTTAGCAGAAGAAGATCTGCGTTTGAAATACCGTTATCTTGATCTGCGTCGCGAAAAACTGAAAAATATCCTGCTTCTGCGTCATGAAATTGTTTTTGCGTTCAGGGAGTTTTTAACAAAAGAGAAATTCTTTGAGATTGAAACTCCGATGCTCATGAAAAGCACTCCGGAAGGAGCCAGAGATTATCTTGTTCCAAGCCGTATTTTTCAGGGAAAATTCTTTGCCTTACCGCAATCTCCGCAAATCTATAAACAACTCCTCATGATCTCCGGTTTTGATCGTTATTTCCAGATCGCTCGCTGTTTTAGGGATGAAGACCTGCGAGCAGACAGGCAGCCGGAATTCACTCAGCTCGATTTGGAAATGAGTTTTGCCACTCCTGATCAGATCTTTGAAATTATGGAAAGAATGTTCAATTATGTTTTCCGAAAAACAAAAAACATCGATCTGTCAATTCCCTTTCCACGCTTGAAATATAAAGAATCTATGGAACGATTCGGGATCGATAAACCGGATATGAGATTTGGAATGGAACTAACAGACCTTTCTGATATTTTGAAAGATTCAGAATTCAAAGTCTTTTCTTCTGCTCTGGAAAATAATGGAAGTGTCCGCTGTGTTGTAGCGGAAGGTTGTGCAAATTATTCCCGTAAGCAGATTGATAAACTGACTGACATTGTGAAGCATCTGGGCGGGAAAGGTCTTGCTTATTGTAAAGTTGAAGAGAATAGTTTAACTGCTGGAATTTCCAAATTTCTTAAAGAAAATGAGCAAAAAAATATTTTGGAAAAAACAAAAGCAAAAGATGGAGATTTGCTTCTATTTGCGGCAGATTCCAATAAAATGGTTTTCAAAATTTTAGCAGAGATCAGGAATCACTTTGGAAGAGAACTGAAACTTTATAATGAAAATGACTACAATTTCGTCTGGATCACAGATTTCCCTCTTTTTGAGTATAACGATGTTGAACATCGTTGGGAAACTGCCCATCATATGTTCACCTTACCCAAAGAAGAACATCTGAAATACTTTGAAACCGGTGAATATGAGAAGATCGAAGGTCAACTTTATGACCTGGTTTG
>DRTC01000522.1 GCA_011372345.1 Candidatus Cloacimonadota bacterium | reverse complement strand
ATGATGGAGGAGCAGGAGCAGTTCAAGCTTTGGGAGTTCAACTATTAGATAAAAAAGGGAAAGAAATTCCGGTTGGCGGTGCTGGGCTAGGAAAATTAAGTAGAATTGATATTTCCAAAATTGATAAAAGGATATTCGAAAGTGAAATAATTATTGCTTGCGATGTAAAAAATCCTTTAACTGGAAAGAAAGGAGCAACATTTGTTTATGCAGAACAAAAGGGAGCTTCAAGAGGAGAAGTAAAAATTCTGGAAAAGAATATGATTCATTTTGTCGATATCATAAAAAAAGATTTGAAAATCAATGTTGAAAAAATCCATGGTTCTGGAGCAGCAGGAGGTTTGGGAGCAGGATT
This sequence comes from Candidatus Cloacimonadota bacterium, assembly GCA_011372345.1. NCBI lineage: Bacteria > Pseudomonadati > Candidatus Cloacimonadota > Candidatus Cloacimonadota bacterium. Next base: position 1,605 of record DRTC01000522.1, on the reverse strand, counting down.
GATGGTTTTCCTCAAAGCAAAATTAGAACCCGGATTTGAGATCGTGAAAAGGTACACAAATCTGGAAGAAAAAATTAACGATGCGAACTTGGTCATTACCGGAGAAGGAGAAATGGATTTCCAAACAGAATTCGGTAAAGCTCCTCTGGAAGTAGCAAAAATAGCCAAAACAAGAAAAATTCCGGTGATCGCTATCGTGGGAAATCTAAATAAAATATCCAATAAATATGATAATTATTTTAAGAAGATATTCAGCCTTACTTCCAACAAAATCTCAAAAATAGAAGCAATGAGAAATGCAGAAAACTATTTGATCGAAATTTCGGAAGAAGCTGCGAGATATTGGAAAAAAACTCACCCCAGCCCTCTCTTATAAAGAGAGGGAATTAATAAGGAAATGTAAATTTGATATTGTTTCCGAAATCTTCCCTTCTCAAATAATCTCAAAAAGTCCATTTGATCTTCCTTTATAAGGGAGAACTAAAGAGGGTTTTAGAGAAGAGATCGGGAAATGAGTTAAAGGAGAAAAACAAAATGAAACCAAAAATTTTTGTAACCAGGTTACTTCCCAAACCGGCAATGAATAAATTGGAAGAAGTCTTTGATATAAAGGTCAATCCCGAAGATAGAGTACTTTCCAAACAGGAAATAATCGAAGGGACAAAATGGTGTGATATTCTGCTCTGTCTTCTAACAGATACGATCTATGAAGAGATATTAGATGCAAATCCAAATCTGAAAGGGATTTCCAATTATGCGGTCGGATTCAATAATATCGATATTAGAGCAGCAACAAAAAGGAAAATTCCGGTTTGCAACACACCGGGTGTTCTAACCGACACAACCGCGGATATGACCTGGGCTTTGATCTTTGCAGCTGCTCGACGGATCGTGGAATCCGATAAATTTAATCGAGCCGGAAAATTCAAAGGCTGGGGTCCGATGCTCTTTCTCGGAAACGATATTTTTGGAAAAACTCTCGGTATCATCGGAGCAGGAAGGATCGGGACTGCTGTTGCCAAAAGAGCAATCGGTTTCAAGATGAAAGTGCTTTATGCAGATAAATCCCAAAATAATGAAATCGAAAGATCTGTGGGAGCGAAAAAAGTTGAATTTGAATATCTGCTTCAACAAGCGGATTTTGTCTCGCTTCATGTTCCCCTGCTTCCTGAAACAATAAACCTGATCAGTGAAAAAGAACTGAAACTGATGAAGAGATCAGCATATTTGATCAATACTTCCCGGGGACCTGTTTTAGATGAGAAAGTTCTGATCAAAGCATTAAAGGAAAACCGGATCGCAGGTGCAGGTCTCGATGTCTATACAAATGAGCCGGAAATGACAGAAGGACTTGCTCAATGCGAGAATGCTATTCTGACTCCTCATACTGCGAGTGCCACTATCGAGACCAGGACAAAAATGGGAATTCTCGCTGCTGAAAATGCGATTGCGATGATTCAGGGAAAGAAACCAAAACATATTATTAATCCGGAAGTTCTTAAACCTTGAAAATGGCTTCCCACAGAGGATTTCTTTCAAATTAGCTTTTTCAATGGTTGAGCATGATAAAAATGTGCTCATCCGAAACCGTTGAAAAAGTTCAGT
>DRTC01000521.1 GCA_011372345.1 Candidatus Cloacimonadota bacterium | reverse complement strand
TTTTGTTTTATATAATAATGTCCGATGTTATTGTTTGTATTAGCTATACTGTATTTATCATTGATATCTTCTGAAATCTTTAATGATTGTAAGTAATATTCTTCTGCTTTTTCTGATTGATTCAAATCTTCATAAATCATTGCTATGTTATTATAGGAGCCGGCACTTCCATACGGATCTTTAAGCTCTTTATCAAGCTCGAGAGATTTTTTATAAAAATCCAGGGCTTTATCATAATTTTTCAGATCATGATGAATCATTCCGAGATTATTATAAGCAATCGACAATCCGTATTTATCATTTAATTCATGATAGATGTTTAATGTCCTCCGGAAAAAATTTAATGCTTTTCCAAAGCCACCCAGACTTTGATAAATATTCCCGATATTGTTTAAAGTTGTTGCTATCCCATCTTTATCATTTATCGATCCCGATTCATAGATCCTCAAAGCATCTAATTGATATTCTAAAGCAGTATCATATTGACCAAGGCTTTCATATGTGTTGCCGATATTATTTAAGACGAAGGCTACTCCTAAACTATCATTCAATTCTTTGTATGTCTCTCTTGATTTCTGGTAAAATTCGAGAGCCATATTATAATTGCTCAAATTGTCAAAGACGATTCCAATGCTATGCTGGGTGTCGGCAATATTTTCTTTGATTGCGATTTTCTTTTGAATTTCAAGTAATTCCAGATAATAGTTCAAAGCAATCCCGAGTTTATTCAGATTTTCATTAGTGAGAGCAAGATAATATAATGAGATTGCCTGCCCTTTTTGGTCTTTTAGAAAGATAGCGAGATTCAGTGCTTTTTTTGCATAATCGATAGCAATTTCCGGTGAGTCATCTAAATGATAATATGACAGCTCATTTAAGATATCAATTTTCTCGGTTTGAGAAGCTGTTTTAAGTTGCTTCTTAAGACTATCGATAATTGTATCTTCTGCTGATAAAAATGTAATGCATAAAATAAATATTATGATCAGAAGTTTTTTCAAACCTTTCCTCCCAATAAATTAGCTCAAAGTCGATCTGCGCTGTTTACAAAATCAACTAAACAGAGTCCATCCGTAAAGTCTGAATTTCAAGACCTTACGGATGGTTGAGTTTGCGAAACCTCCGTAATGGTTGGTGTTTTCTCAACCATTTCGAAGGTTTGCAACCATTCGCAAGGTTTTCTTACTTTACGGATTACCTCTAATTATACAAAACCCATTCATCAAACACTAAATGCAAAATTTGACAGATAGATTATTTAATCAAGACAATTCTCTTAAAATTTTTTCAGCTCGCTTAATTCCGATTCCTTTTATTTCTGAAATTTCCTTGATCTTTGCTTGTTTGATTTTTTCCACAGAACCAAATTCTTTTAACAAAAGGAATTTTATTTCGTCCCCGATTCCTTTGATCTTATTTAATTCGCTGGAAAATAAGCGTGAACTTCGTCTTTTACGATGAAAAGTAATAGCAAAGCGATGAGCTTCATCACGGATATTGATCAGAAGCCTTAATGCAGATGAGGAACGAGGTAAAATAATCGAATTTTTTAAATCGGGCAAAAACACTTCTTCAAGTTTTTTTGCCAAAGATAAAATCTCGATATTTTTCAGGTTCATTTTTATGAGAATTGAACCGGCAGCATTTAATTGACCTTTTCCTCCATCGATGACGATTAGATCAGGTTTATCATCTTTAGTAACTTTTTCGAGGTAACGCTGCAAAGTTTCACCCATAGAAGCAAAATCATCCTGACCTATTACGGTTTTTATAATGAAATGCCTGTAATTTTTCTTCTTCGGTTTTCCATTTTCAAAATAAACAACAGATGAAACCGTATCCGATCCCTGAATCGTCGAAATATCCAGACAAACCATTTTTCTCGGTAATTTTTTCAGTTTCAATTTATCTTTCAATTCTTTGATAGGAAAAATCGTGCGATTGCTTTTTCTCAAGTATTTAAGTTTCTGTTCTTCAATATAATTGAAGGCATTTTCCTTTGCCATAGCAACTAATTCTTTCAATTCTCCTCGAGCCGGGACGATCAACTTCTTATTTAACCATGAATTTAATATGGAAAAGTCATCCGGTTTGATCTGGACAATGATCCGGTAAGGAAGAGCTTCCAGTTTTTGAGAATAATATTGTTTGAGAAATGCTTCCATAATTTGAGTCCTGCTTTTTCCCTGAACATTTTCCATTGCATATATTTCTTTGTTCAGGAGTTTTCCGGAAAGTATTTTCAATACGGCAATTGCTGCTTTGTTTTCTTCTTTGTAGATTCCGATCACATCTCTATTTTTCAAGTCAGGAAAGAACATATTTTGAGTTCTGCTTAATTTCTGGATATTGAAAATTTTATCTCTGATTTGAGCTGCTTTTTCAAAGTCCAGTCGAGCAGAAGCAGTTTCCATTTCTGATTTTAGATCATTGATAATCGATTCATTTTTTCCCTTGAGAAAGCTGATAATATGATGAACGAGTTTCAAATATTCCTTTTGCGATATTTTCCCGATACAGGGAGCAGGGCATTTTCCCAACTGGAAATTAATACAAGCTCTTTCAAAAACCGGTTTTCCTTTGGGGATATTTCTCGTGCAGGTTCGGATGGGAAATAACCACTCCAGCATTCTTAATGTTTTCCGAACGGATTTTACTTTTGTGTAAGGTCCAAAATATTTTGCTTTATCTTTTTTGATGATCCTGGTTACAAATATTCTTGGGAAAGGTTCATTAAAAGTTACTTTGATAAATGGATATTGTTTATCATCACGAAGTAAAATATTATATTTCGGTTTGTGTTTTTTGATGAGATTATTTTCCAGAACTAATGCTTCCTGCTCGGAACCGGTGATGATATAGTCGAAATCATGAATAAAACCGATCAGTTGTTCTGTTTTGTTGTCTGATGGTGTTCCCGTGAAATATGAACGAATGCGGTTTTTGAGAATTTTTGCTTTACCGATATAGATTATTTTTCCGGAAGAATTCGTCATTAAATAAACACCGGATCTTTCCGGAATCAAGATCAGTTTTTCTTTTATTTTTTGTGAAATCTTTGCCATAATTTTGTAATGATCTGTTTACTGAATTTGATCTGTAATATTTGTGATCCAAGAAAGAAAAAAACAATGCTCAAAAAAATAAAAATCGCAATTCTCACGATCGTTGACCAGAAATTGGTCGGTAAAAAAAGATTTCCTGCCAAACATAGTCCTGTAAAAAGTAAGGCAGATAAAATCAGGATCTTATTTATTTCAAAGAAAATTCTTGGAAAGATGAGTTGTGGGATTTTTTTCTTGAGAAAATGCTTTAAGACAAAAAAATGAATAATTGCTGAAATCGTGGTTGCAAATGCAAGACCTGCATGCTGCATAAATTGCATTAAGATAATATTTAAAATAATATTTAGAACAACAACAAAAGCAGAAATTTTAACCGGAGTTTTGGTGTCTTTATTAGCATAAAAAATGGGAATGAGCAGTCTGTTCAAACTGAAAAAAATTAAACCTAAAGAATAGAAAAGTAATGCCTTGTAAGTCATATTAAGAGAATCTACATTAAATGCGCCTCTCATAAAAAGCAATCTGATAAAATCTTTCCCGAGTCCGGCAATGATCGCTGTAATCGGCAGCATAATAAAGCTCAAAGAAATGATCGAGAAATGTAAACTTTCCTTGAGTTCATTCCATTTTTCTGTTGCGAAATATTTTGAATATAAAGGTAAGACAGCAACTCCTGCAGAAACTCCAAAAATTCCTAAAGGAAGCTGCATCAAACGGTTTCCATAATTCAAAGCCGCAATACTTCCGGTAGCAAGTAGTGATGCTAAAATAAGATCGACAGCGAGATTTACCTGCCTGATCGCTAAACCGGCAACACCCGGTAAAAACCTTTTCCAGACAGATTTGATCGCTTCAGACCTTGAATGTAAATTTATTTTCAGATGATAACCGATTTTTTTCAATAATGGGAAATTTATAATTACCTGTAAAAATCCTCCGCAGAGAACTCCGATAGAAGCATATATAATCCGATTTTCCAACAAAGAATTTTCTTTTAAGAGAACATAAATTCCCAAACTTCCGACAATTCCAATATTAAGGAAGGCGGAAGACAAGCCGGGAATGAAGAAAAAGTCATGAGAATTCAAGATGGAGATCAAAGTCGATGATAAGCCGATGAAGATCAAATATGGAAATAAAATGCGGGAAATTTTTACGGTCAATCGATAGGTTTGATCATCAAATCCGGGAGCCAGAATTTTAACAATTACAGGAGCTAATATAATTCCAAGAAAGCAGAGAATAACTAATAATGATACTAAAAGAGAAAGGACATTTAATGCAAATCCAAGTTGATATTTTTTACCTTTATTTATCCCGATCTCATTGTAAATCGGGATAAAAGCTGCGGAAAGTGCACCTTCTCCAAAAAGTTTTCTAAGCAGGTTCGGTATCTGGTATCCAACCTGGAAAGCATCTGCCACATAAGTCGTGCCAAAAAAAGAAGTCATGACAATATCGCGGATAAGCCCTGAAATCCTGCTGAAAAAAACAGCGATCGACATGGAACCGATATTTTTTGCTAATTTTCTATTACTCATATAAACCTTTTATCTAAAATCACAAAAATGTATAGCATTGATTATTGTAAATAAATTTGTTTTTTTATGTTTTGGAGAATGGACAAAGAAAATCGAAGGAAGGGAATCGGAATTTATTTTCTTTTCTCTTCTTTCGAAAAGTTAAATGTATGTTTATGAAAAAAACTCACCTTAAACAAAGGGATTTTTTGTC
>DRTC01000520.1 GCA_011372345.1 Candidatus Cloacimonadota bacterium | reverse complement strand
TTTTATCATCCAATGAATCACGATCTTTGTAAATATAATCGAAAAATATTATATTATTCCCGCATTTCTGAAAAAAGAAAAATCTGTGCGGCATCGGACGAATTTCCCCAAAATTATATTTATGGATATTCCATTTTAAATAACTTGATCGAAAAGAATCATTTTGAGCCATCCTGACGATTAAACTTTTAATATTCTTCTTTGTGTCTTCATTTAATGAACTAAAGTTTTCCATGACTGCTGATTTGTTACCATCTACAATATAAAAAATTTCATTTATGGTTTTACCATAATTCTTCTCTATATTTAATTTTCTAAATATTACAGCATTTCTTAATACCATTCACAAAACCTCTGTTAAGTTATAGGTTAACATTGTCAATGAAAATTTTAATTTTCCCTTCAAAACTTACTCACCACCTGCAAACAATATTTCATCTTATCTTCGGAATTCCATCTATCCGCAATCTTGAATTGTATTTCCGAACTTTTCAAAACCTGGTATTTCAAAAGCAGATAAGAATAAATCCCATCTCCTGAAAAAATGGAATTCTGCATAATACCGTCCACATTGTTTTCATACATATAATGCAGAACCTTATAAGGCTCGGTATCTGAACGATAAACAGCAAGCTGGGTGATAAGTTCCAGGTTTCCGGTTTTCCATTTGAGTTGTTCATAAGCTAAAATACCTCCGGAAAAAACTTCTTCTGCAGGGAAATATTCTGTTACCAGTTCGCAGCGGGTTTTTATTCGCAAAGCAGGGAAAACCTGTTGCCACCAATCGAAACGGAAAAGAGTTCTCTTAAAATCCCTTATTTTGGAAACTTCATCGAGAGTTTTAAGTTTTTCCTTATTTTTGTGCTGCAAAGTAAACCTGAATCCATTCTTCCCGTAATGAATTTCCAGTTGGATAAATTGCTCACTGCCTGCTGTCGGCATTTTTTCCAGATATCGAGTTCCCGGGAATTTCCAGACATCGAAATAAATATTGAGTTTGGTTTTCCTGAAGGGAAGAAGCGTGATACCGTAATACAAACCGATCTCATTATCGAAATTTGCACTTTGAGCGGAGAAAGGTTTTCCGTGAAAGGTGGAGAAATTCTTCTCATAATAACGGAAGAGCAGCAGTTGACGAATTTTATCTTCTCCCCATTTTGTCCCGATCAATCCAGCTATCTTATCATTAGCATAAGCTATTTCACCGAAAGTAGGATATTTACCCGATATCAGATAAAAATTCGCACCCGCTGCCGTATAATCATTTGCTTTTTCAGGATCATTAAAATCATTATCGAATTTATGTTTGGAAATATTGACCCCAAAACGATTTCTCCCCAAATCATAATTCAAAGCAGTTCCGAAAATATCTTCCCTGACATTATCTTTTTCCGCTTCATCATAATTGAGTCCGCTCAAATTGAAAGAAGTAATTTTAGAAGTAACGGTGTCGATATTAGCACTTAAAAATGTCCTGGAATAGAATGGGATCAAATCAAAATTCCCGATTTTAAGTTGTGCTGTTGCTCCTTCCAATTCCCAAATTTCATACGAACTTGTATAGGTCTTGATCGGTTTATATTTTTTTACGGGAATACTCGTTGCTTCCGCACTTTTGGACATTCCCAGTTTGGGAGCAAACAAAATTCCCTGACCAAGAGCCAAACGATATTTTCCCAAAATAGCTTTTTTCAGGTAATTTTTGCTGTTGTATTCGAT
>DRTC01000519.1 GCA_011372345.1 Candidatus Cloacimonadota bacterium | reverse complement strand
TTGTTACATACGACTTTGTCCGTTCCCGAACATATTTGAATTGAAATATCCAGCAAATCATTGAAATATCCAGCAAATCAAGGATTGAAACCCCTGTTCGAAGGCGACAATGCGCATTGTCGCTTTCATTTGAATTGAAATATCCAGCAAATCAAGGATTAAAACAAAATATTTGTGAAATTCGTGGATAAAATTGAATTGGATTTCCAACAAAACAGGATTATCCTGTATAAAATTATAAAGAAAGAAATTTAACTAAATTTTTGGCGAGATGAAAATTTAAGTAATAGAATCTGGAAAAAAAATTCTCGGAACAAGTTCCGAGCTACATTATTACAAATTATTAAGTTTATCTTCGTGATTATTCGTGGCTAATTTCTATCCGAATTTCTGTTAAAACTTAACATCCAACAGATGTCGGATGTTAAGTTTGTTTTAGTAGCTGATTTTCTTTGTGTCTTCGCGACTTTCAATCCTCCGCAGTTGCACTGCTGCGGAGGACGGATCTGATTAATAAATTTCTTCTCCGCATTTGGGGCATTTTTTGTATTCTCCTTTTTCCTTTGAATATCTCTCTTCCAGATAATAATGATCGCATTTTGGGCATTTCAAATCGATTGGTTTATAATTCGAAATGTATTTACAATCAGGATATCTGGAGCAGGAATAGAAGAGTCTGCCTTTCTTACTTTTCTTTTCGGTTATTTCACCTTGATGGCACTGGGGACATTTAATCCCGAGAGTATAAGGTTTTGTGAATTTGCATTGGGGATAATTGGAACATGCAATAAATTTCCCGAAACGACCATTTTTTATGATCAGATCACTACCGCATTGCGGACATTTTTCATCTGTTTTTTCCGACTCTAATATTTTTATATTTCCTTTTTCATCTCTGGTGAAGCTTTTTATATTTTTACAGGTTGGAAAATTGGAACATGCCAGGAATTGTCCGTTTCTTCCCCATTTAAGAACCATTTTACTTCCGCATTTATCACAGATAATATCAGTTTCTTCGGTAATACTTTTTTTTGCTTCTTTGAAATCCACTTTTCCGATCAGGTTATTCATGGAATTATAATACTCCTCGAGAAGTTTATACCAGACAATATTTCCGTATTCGATCTCATCCAGACTGTTTTCCATTTCTGCAGTGAATTTAACATTAAAAAAATCGTCAAAATTCTTAACCAGAAAACTATTTACAGTAATTCCCAATTCTGTTGGGAAAAAACGCTTTTTTTTAAGGATTACATATTTGCGATAAAGAATAGTCGAAGTTATGGCTGCATAAGTCGAAGGTCTGCCGATCCCTTTTGATTCCAGTTCTTTGATCAGAGAAGCTTCGGTGAAACGGGAAGGAGGTTTGGTAAAACGCTGGATTCCTTCTATCTTTTCAGGTATTAGAATGTCATTTTGCAAGTAACCTTGATCGATATTTTCACCAAGACTAACATTAATATGCGGAAACACTTCCATAAAACCTTTATTTACGATCGTACTGCCAATAGCATTGAATCCGGCTTTTCCGACCTTGATCTCAAGATTTTTTGATTTCAGGGAAACAGGTATCATTTGAGTCGCCACAAATTTCTGCCAGATCAGTGTATAAAGTTTGAGTTGTTCTTTGTTAAGATAATCTGCCAGACTTTCCGGAGTTCGGAACGGATCTGTAGGACGGATCGCTTCATGAGCATCTTGAGCAGAACTTTTATTTTTATAAATTCTCGTTATAGGATTCAATTTCTCTTTCCCGAATCTTTCAGTAATTAATTGTCTGCAAGAATCGAGAGCTTCATTAGCAATACGCAGAGAATCGGTTCTCATATATGTTATCAGCCCGACTGTTTCACCCTGCAAGTCGATTCCTTCATACAATTTTTGGGCAACTTGCATGGTTCTTTTTGCGGAAAAATTCAAGAGTCTCGCTGCATCCTGCTGCATTGTACTTGTAATATAAGATGGAGATGGCTGGATTTTTCGCGAAGTATCTTTTATTCTGGTTAGAATGAATTCCTTATCCCTGATTTCAGCTAGGATTTTATCAGAGAATTCTTTGTTGGGAATTTCTATCTTCTTATTTTCCCATTTCTGAAGGACAGCTTTAAACGGAGGAAGATTTTCCTTTTTAAGAAGCGCTTCAATATTCCAATATTCTTTGGGAACAAATTTTAAAATTTCTTCTTCCCGCTCACAAATTAAACGCAAAGCAACTGATTGAACTCTTCCGGCACTTAAATTCGTAGTTATTATTTTCCATAAAAGAGGACTGATATTATACCCGACAATTCTATCCAGAACTCTTCTTGCCTGCTGGGAATCTACTTTATTCTGATCTATCTGCCCCGGATTTTTTACTGAATTGCGGATAGCACTTTTCGTAATTTCATTAAAAATAATCCTGTGCAGAGGCTTATCAGCGATCTCTTTTTCCAGAAGTTGAGCCAGATGCCAGGCAATTGCTTCTCCTTCCCTATCATGATCGGAAGCAAGAAATATTTCATCAGCATCTTGAACAGCCTTCTTCAGTTCGAGTACGATCTTTCTTTTTTTAGGATCAGTAACATATTTTGGTTTGAAATTGTTTTTAACGCTTACTCCAAATTCCTTTTTCGGTAAATCCCGGATATGACCCATGGAAGCTTTTATCACAAAATCTTTTCCTAAAAATTTTCCGATCGTCTTTGCTTTTGCGGGTGACTCTACAATAATAAGATTTTTACTCATAAATAATTTACCTAATTCACCTCTTCCGTAAAATAAATTTCGCTGTCCTGGAGAAAAAAGATATCCATCAGATCTTTGA
>DRTC01000518.1 GCA_011372345.1 Candidatus Cloacimonadota bacterium | reverse complement strand
TCTCTCTATAAAGCATCATCAGAGTAACAATTGTAGCTAAAACATCAGAAACCGGAAAAGCAAACCAGATACCATCGAGATGAAAAAATCCGGGAAGGATCAAGATCAAAGGGATAAGGAAAAGTATTTGCCTTGATAAGGAAAGAAATAAAGCGGGAATTGCTTTACCAAATGCTTGAAAAACCGTTGCTCCTACAACTTGGAAACCAACGAGGGGAAAAGCAAGAATGAATATTTTCAAAGAATGGACTCCTTCATTAATGAGCAATGTATCGTTAGTAAAAATTTTCATCAATGTTCCGGGAATTGAAATGACCAGCAAAGATCCTAATGTCGAAATTGTAACTCCACTGAACAATGCTAATTTGAGAGCTTTCCAGGCTTTCCCGTATTGTTTTGCTCCATAATTAAAACCTGCAATCGGTTGTAAACCCTGAGCAATTCCAAAAATCGGCATAATGATAAACCTGATCAACTTGCTGACTACTCCAAAAACAGCAATGGAAATATCTCCTCCATATAAACCGAGGGAATTATTTAGGACTATTATCAGGAAACTTTGGGCTGATTGTCTGGCAAATGCTGACGCTCCGATTGCAAAAACTTCTTTTAAAATGGGAATATTAAATTTTAGATTTATTAATTTGAATTTTAGAACACTTTTTCCTGAACAAAAAAAGAAAACTATATAAATAACGCTGATAAATTGGGCGATAACAGTAGCAATCGCTGCTCCCCGAACTCCCATTTTAAAGCTGAATATAAAAATCGGATCGAGGATGATATTCAGAACAGCAGAGATGATCATTGTTCCCATGGCAACTTTTGCTTTTCCTTCTGAACGAATGATATTGTTGCTGCTCATCAGAAAAGTGAATAAGATCGTTCCGAATAGAATGATCTGCATGTATTCCCTGGCATAAGGAAGAATTGTTTCCGTAGCTCCGAAAACCAATAGAATTTTATCGATAAAAAATGATCCGAAAATTGCGAGTGAAATTCCAAATATAACAACTGAAAAAATAACATTTCCCAGAGTCTTTTCAGCTTTTTCGATATTTCCCGCTCCCAGACTGCGAGAGATCAGGGAAGCTCCGCCAATACCGAGCGTCTGTCCGATCGCCATCACGAACATCTGGAAAGGAAATACAATAGAAATTCCAGCTATCCCTAACTTGCCGACACTGTGTCCGATAAAAATCGTATCAACGACATTATATAATGCCATGACGAACATTCCGAGAGTTGCCGGAGCAGAAAGTCTGAATAATAATTTCCCGATATTATCGTCAGCGAGAATGTGGTTGTTTTTCATTTAGTTTTCCGCTCCAACTCATCCTGCTGTCCTTCACTTAAAAAGAGAAGGAATATAAGAATTTCAGGATGAAAAAGAGAATAGAGATCAGTCATCCCTCTCTTCTTAAGAGAGGGAACGAGGGTGAGTTTAAACAAAAAAAACTCCCACTAAAAAGTAGCAGGAGTTTTTGATTTATTCAAAGCATTTATCTTATTATTTTCCAGGGCATTGTTTGATAACTTCAGGATCGATATTCTTATTTCCGTACGCTTTATCAAAATATGCACTGAAATCGTTCGCCAATTTATTTGCTCTTTCATCAAAAGCTGCTTTGTCTTCCCAAGTATTTTTGGGTTCTAAGATATCGGAAGGAACTCCCGGACATGATTTCGGAACAAAAATATGGAAAGTTTCATTCTCATAATACTCAACATTTTCCAGATCACCATTCAAAGCTGCAGAAACTAATTTTCGGGTGAGATTAATATCCATCCTGGCGCCTACTCCGAAAGGTCCGCCGCTCCAACCTGTATTGACAAGATAAACCTGTGTTCCGTGTTTTTTCATTCTTTCACCCAGCATGGAAGCATAAACATCAGGATTTCTCGGCATAAAAGGTTGTCCGAAAAATCGTGAGAAGGTTGAAACCGGTTCTGTTATTCCTGTTTCAGTTCCGGCAAGTTTACTTGTATATCCCATAAGAAACCACAACATTGCCTGTTCGGGATTTAGTTTGGAAACCGGAGGTAAGACACTGTTGGCATCAGCAGTCAGGAATAAAATCGTTTTTGGATGTTTTGCTGTGGAAGAAGGTTTGATGTGAGTTAAGAAAGTCAAGGGATAAGAACCGCGGGAGTTTGGAGTAAGTCTTTCATCATCGACATCGTATTTTCCGTTTGGATACATCATACAATTTTCGATTATTGCACCATGATCGAGGTAATCAGCACCATGAGCATGAAAAACTGCCTTAAAGATTTCCGGTTCTTTATCGATTCTTAAATTAATCAATTTTGCATAACATCCATTCTCAAAATTGGCGATTCCGTTCTCGCTCCAACCATGTTCATCATCACCGAGAAGAGCTCTATCAGGATCTGCAGAAAGAGTTGTTTTTCCGGTTCCGGAAAGTCCGAGAAGCATTGCAGATTCGCCATTGCTTCCTTCATTAGCAGAACAATGTAAAGGAAGAATTCCTTCTGCAGGCAGGTAATAATTCATAACTGTGAATAAAGTTTTTTTAACACTTCCACCATAAGCAGAGCCGAAAACAATACCGATCCTTCGTTCAAAATCCATACCAATGATCATATTGGAAGTTTGTCCATCGGGAAGAACTCGCAACCGACCTTTATATCTATCCCGATCAAGTTTGTCATAAGGTAACGCGATAATAGTAAATTCCTTATCAGCAAAAATACTTTTATCAATATCATCAGGAACAGGTCTGAACATATTATCAGTGAATAGGGCAGTCAATGCTTGATCTGTAATTGTTTTTGTAGGAAGAGCATAAGTTGAATCAGCACCAAGAACGCGATCAGTAACATAGAGTT
>DRTC01000517.1 GCA_011372345.1 Candidatus Cloacimonadota bacterium | reverse complement strand
TTTTTGGCTCCACTCTAAAAAGGTCAAATTCAGTAAAATTAGAAACCGTTAAAACGGTTAATAAGAAGATAGAGGTCAATAACTGATTCATCAGTTTCCAAATTTCGTGCAAAATTTCATACATATTCCGAATTATTGCCTTTTTAGAGTGGACTCAATCATTTATATTAAACAATACTGGAGTTCGAAATTCTTGACCAAAATCTGGCAGAATATTTTCTGCGAAATGAAGTTCATGGGAGAATAAAATGAAATCCGTTTTAAATAATAAGTATGTTGCTGCTTTAAAAAATCTGATGCTGTTCACAGCAATAATCCATATGATAATCGTAACCATTTATTCAGCTATTAATTTGAATTTACTTAAATTCAATTTTTTGATATCCTGGACCTCGATCTGTTTTTCCCTGACATCATTACAGGTTCTTTGAACCGAATTTTAGCAACTGGTTCCGCTGTAATTATCTATTGTTTGTTTTTATTTTTCGGTATCCGGAAAGTGAGAAAAGAATGATAATTCGTGCATAATTGTGGTTTTCAACTTAACTGAATATTGAAATAATTCTTAAAAAATTTATAGATAATATCACACAGCAAAAATATTTTGAAGAATTAAATGCAAAACATCCTAATCAGTTTAACCAAAACAACAACCTCATTGATTTAATGCAAGCCACTTTTGCTTCAAGACGAAGGTTACTCTTTTCGTGTATTCTTCATGTCCATCGCAGTTAAATTACCATCAACTATTCATGCGAAATAGCCTCAACCGGACAATTTCCTTCCGCTTCCAAAGCAGCTTCTTGAAATTCTTCAGAAACCGGATTCAGCTTTACTTGCGATTTGTCATCAACTAATTCAAAAACCTCCGGGCAGGTACCTTCACAAGCTCCGCAGCCGATACATAATTCTTGATCTACTTTAAACTTCACATTTCCTCCTAAAAATTCCTTCCGAAGCTTTCTTTCACTTGTTCTTTCATAAAGATTTGGAAGGATGCAAATGTCCAGAACTTTCCGATCCGGCAACTGCCGGATAGAATACCTTCGCAAGAAGCTTCGGAAAGGCAGCAACATTTATTTCATAATCTTTCATAAATTCTTATATCATTTTTTAATTCCCGAAATTTCAGGGAATAAAAGGGCAGCAAAAAAAACTGCCCTTAATTATTTTTCTTCGTTTTTTTCGTGTCCCTTTGTGTCTTCGTGCCTTGGTGGTTACCTACTTCCCCGCCATCATAGCAGCAACATCAGCTTTAACTTCCCCGATTGGTTTAATATCAAAATTCTCTACCAGAACTTTGATTACATTCGGTGATAAGAAAGCTGGAAGTGTCGGTCCTAAACGGATTCCTTTCACACCGAGGAACAATAAAGCAAGAAGCACAGCAACTGCCTTCTGCTCATACCAGGCAATATCAAAAGAAATCGGAAGTTCATTGATGTCATTCAAACCAAAAACTTCTTTCAGTTTGAGAGCAATTACAGCCAGCGAATAACTGTCGTTGCACTGACCTGCATCCAGAACTCGCGGAATTCCACCGATGTCACCGAGATCAAGTTTGTTATAACGATATTTAGCGCAACCGGCAGTCAGAATAACAGCATCATTGGGAAGTTCTTCCGCAACTTCGGTATAATAACTCCTGGTTTTATGACGACCATCACAGCCTGCCATCACGATGAATCTCTTGATCGCACCGGATTTTACCGCATCAACAACTTTATCAGCAAGAGCGAGAACCTGATTATGAGCGAACCCTCCAACAATTTCACCGGTTTCAATTTCTATAGGAGCTTCGCATTTTTTTGCCAATTCGATTAATTCTGAAAAATCTTTTGCTTTTCCATCTTTTCTATCAGCAATATGTTTAATTCCCGGATAACCGGTCATTCCGGTTGTAAAAATCCTTTCTTTATAAGCATCTTTGACCGGAATAATACAATTGGTTGTCATCAGGATCGGACCATTGAAAGATTCAAATTCCTTATTTTGCTGCCACCAGGCATTTCCGTAATTTCCTACAAAATGCTCATATTTCTTGAAAGCAGGATAATAATTTGCCGGAAGCATCTCACCATGCGTGTAAATATCGATTCCGGTTCCTTCTGTTTGTTTCAGCAGTTCTTCCATATCTTTCAGATCGTGACCCGAAATCAGGATTCCCGGATTATTGCGAACACCAATATTCACTTTGCTGATTTCCGGATTTCCATAAGTTTCCGTGTTGGCTTTATCCAATAGAGCCATCGTTGTGACAGCAGTTTCTCCGGCTTTCATAACCATTGCCACCATTTCATCGACACTCAAATCTTTAGTAGTGGAAACGAGTGCTTCCATGATAAAAGCATAAATTTTTTCATCTTCAAATCCCAGTATTGCTGCATGATCCGCATAAGCAGCAAGACCTTTTAAACCGATGATCAACAGTTCTCTTAAAGAACGAACATCTTCATTTTTCTGGGAAAGAACTCCAACTTCTGTTGCTTTTTGATGAAATTCCTCCACATCTTCTGAAAACCAGACAGCAGAATCGTGCAATGGTCCTTCGATTTTATCTCCGAATTTTGCTTTCAATTCATTTCTGATCTTCAATCCTTCCTTGATCTGTGTGATAAATCGATCATTGTCAAAATTAGCATTAGTGATCGTGGTAAAAAGCGATTGAGCAATGAACAAACCGACTTTTTTGTCGAGTTCTCCCATTTCCTGTGCTTTTTCACCATAGATCGAAATACCTCTTAAAACATAGATCAACAGATCCTGCAGGTTTGCTGTCTCGGATTTTTTCCCGCAAACTCCTGCAATTGTGCAACCTTGATTTTTTGCCGTTTCCTGGCATTGATAACAGAACATACTCATAGTATGACCTCCTCTTTTTTTATTTGATTATCAATCATAATGTCATAAGTCTCTTAATTCAATCATCAAAGATCCAAACGAAATCCTTATTATTTCAGGTTTGAAATTTGTTATTTGCTACTTAATAATCCACTCCCGCTGCTTGAACATTAGCAGGATCAAAAGCGTGGCACGGAGTTACACCGTAAACCATATTACAATGCGGACATTTATCTTCAAAATTTTCCATTTCAAATGTTTTCCCGCATTCCACACAATTTATTTCCAAAGGCATCGGCATTGGTTGAGATGTGAATCCCATCATTCTTACTTTGTCTACTACTTGTTTTCCGTTTTCAAAACTTCCTGCGCATCCGTCGTGCATAAATCATCCTGATTATCGAGGTCAAGATCAAGTTCGAGAATCGAGATCGAGACCAAGTTACTGATTTCTTATTGTTTTTATTATTTGAGTCCACTCTAAAAAGGTCAAATTAAATAAAATTAGAAACC
>DRTC01000516.1 GCA_011372345.1 Candidatus Cloacimonadota bacterium | reverse complement strand
GACTGTCGGAGCCGACAATTATCATTCCCGGTTTGGCGTGATAACTCATCACTTGATGACAAATTCCGTCACCAACATCATGGAATTTTTTAATTCCCTGAACTTTCACAAAATCGCGAATTTTTTGATACTGGTTTGCCAGTTTAGCATTTGTGGGTGGAGCATTGTGATCCAGAACGACCAGTAGTTGCTCCGGATCGAAAACTTTTTCTCCTCCCATTTTATGGAAAGTGTTTTTAATGCTGGCTGTGTTATCGTGTGTGAGAACGATATCAGGTTTGCGAAATACTATCGCACCTTTATCTGCGCCTAATATTTTTTCAACGAATGTTTTTCCCATTTAATGAACCTCCTTAAATAATTTTTCTCTCTTTCTCTCGTTACAAAGCCCCAGCTTTGTAACGCTAAAAAATTTCATCAATTTCGAATACACCGTTTAAACCTGTAAAATTTCTTGCACTTGAATATACCCAATGCTCTGCTTCCTCTACCAAACCACGCTTTACAGGATTATTATGAATATATTCTGCTTTTTGACGAAACATCTCGACATTTACAATTTGCTTTGGTTGATTACCTTCCTGCCAAAACTGAAATGAAGATTGAATTTTATATTCTTTCTTATTTTATCTTAACAACTCTAAAATCCAATTTCTTTTTTCCGATTGAAGTTTTTTTAGCATTACTTTTGCTGTGAAACTTTTGAAATTTTGAATTTTTTTTGAACTAAGCTGTTTTGATGAGAAACTATTAAATGAATGTGGTTATCCATAATTACATAACAATATATTTTCAAATTTTGTTCTTTTTGATAGAATCTGAAATTCTCAATTATAGCGTTCATATAATCCGAATTTGTGAAGATGGGAATCATCTCCACTACTGACATTGTCAGAAAATACAATTGATCTTCTTCTATTATTTTATATCTGCTTCTCATTATTCAGAGTGTTCCCAAGCTGGGGCTTGGGAACAAGAATGTAAATTTCCAATTTCAAATTATCTTAAAAGTCCACCTTTCTGATAAATCTCCAACTGCACATTGGAGAATTTCTCGATCTCGACCGTTTTCCCATTTTCCAGATTTGTCAGAATACCCTGCTCAAAGTCAACTCTGATCTTATCTCTTTGTTTCAATTCAAGTTTTGAAATATCTTTATAGGTCAGAATCGGAAAAGCAGCATTGATGGCATTTCGTTCATAAATTGCGCCGAAGGATTCCGCCAGAATTGCCTGCACTCCCAGAGATTTGAAGCAATCTACAGCCTGCTGACGCGAACTTCCTGCTCCGAAATTTTTATTGGTGATGACAATATCTCCTTTTTCGGCTTTTCGGGAGAAATCTTCCCAACCTTCCAGATTATCGAATGTGTATTGTCCCATTTCAGCAATATCAGTGATCGTTAAATAACGATTATGGAAGATCATATCTGTATCGATATCATCCTTTTCAATCAGCCAGACTTTTCCTTCGATAGTAGTTGGTTTTTCCACAATTTCTTCTTTTTGGGAATCTAACGGTTTTTCAAATTTTCCGGTTGCTTTGAAAACTGAAGGCTTTTCAGGAATTTTATCAGCAGTTGTGATATAACCGGCAACAGCAGACGCAGCAACTTCCGCTGGAGATCCGAGATAGACTTTTCCTTTTCCCTGCTTGCCGGCAAAATTCCTGTTTCCGGTACTGATCGTGATTTCTCCGGGACCGTTTTGACCAATTTGTCCGGCAGCACAGCCGGCACAACCGGCATTTCCGACCAGAACTCCTGCTTTCTTAAAAATATCGATTATACCTTCTTCCAGACACTGATTCCAGATTTCATCTGTTGCTGGAACGATCTTCAAAACAACGCCTGGTGCAACTTTTCGATTTTTCAGGATTTCTGCTGCTTCCCGCATATCTTCCATTCTTCCATTCGTGCAGCTTCCGATAAAAGCAGAATCGATTTTGGTTTGAATAACTTCGTTTATATCAATGGAATCATCCGGATGTCCGGGACGAGAAATCATTGGTACGAATTTACCGAAATCCATCTCAAATTCTTCAGTATAAACCGCATCAAAATCTGCTGTAATTTTTTCGATCTTCTTGCCGGAACGCTCTTCACAATAAGAAATTATCTCATCAGAAGGCGGGAAAAGAACGATGATAGCTCCCATTTCTGTTGCCATGGAAGAGATGGTAATTCTCTCATCGAGAGTAAATTTCTCGACTTCATCACCATAAATTTCAACAGAATATCCCAGAAGTTTGTTCGCACCGAATTTATGCAGCAGATTCAAGACAATATCTTTGGCATAAATATTTTCCGGTCTTTTTCCCTTTAAAGTCAATTTCACTGATTCCGGAACTTTGAACCAGCTTTTACCATTTGCCCAAGCTGCGGCAATATCGCGATCTCCCATTCCCTGACCAAACGCTCCGATCGCTCCCAGAATATTCGCATGTGAGTCTGTCGAAACGATTGTTCCACCTGGAATTGCCAGACCTTTTTCAATTACAAGATGAGTTCCGATCCCGGAATTCACATCATAAACTTTGATCTCGTTTTCACGAGCGAACATCCGGCAATATTGCTGATTGGCAGCATATTTTTGATCCGAACCGGTTGGATTGCAGTCGAATGTGAAAAAAGTTTTGCCCGGATCGTCAACTTCCAATCCATTATTGACAAGATTTTTGACGACATTCGCGCCGCCGAAATCTCTTGCTACTCGTACATCAATTTCGATATCAATTATCTCTCCCGGCTTTACAATTTCCTGTTCGGAATGATTTGCCAGGATCTTTTCTATTAAAGTTAATCCCATATTTTTTCTCCTTTTTTACAACCAACAAAAACTAACAAAACAAACGAAGACCTTACGGGGTTGAGTTAAAATCTTGGAATCCTTACCAATATTCAATCAAGATTACGAAACCTCCATAATGGTCTGTTTACATTACAAATCAAAAATTTAAATTCATTAGAGATAAAAGGTAACCATTGCGAAGATCAAGACCATTCGCAAGGTTTTAGATCTTCAACCTTTCCTTAAATGGAAGGAAAGTCATAAAATCGGCGTGATGAACCAGATAAGCTTCGGTGGTTCGTTTGACCATATTTCCTTCGCCTGCATGCGTTGCGATGATGTGACAAACCTCTGCCGGAATTCCGCATTCTTCTGCAATCGCAACTCCGGAAAACGGATGACGAAGATACTTTCCGTAAGTTCCCTGAACTGCTTTCCCTTCACCATCAAGAACATATTCCAGCAGCTTGCCGACATCTGCCAGAATTGCTCCGGAAATCAGAACATCCATATTCACAGGAAGTTCACCATGATAAAACTCGTTGCATTTTTCACCTGCTGCTTTAGCGATGTGAACCACACTTTGTTTGTGATCCATAAAAGTAACTTTAAGGTCGGGACCACACAAAAGTGTGAATGGAATTGTCTTCAAATCTTCTGCTGAAAGGACGCTTCTTTCCAAAGCCAGCTCCCAAGTTTTTGCAGTTTTTTCTCTAAGATCATCGTCTTTGATCCAATTTAATTCGGGCCATAATTTATAAATATCCATTTTTCTTCCTTTTGATTAACCACTGAGTTCACGGAGAACACGGAGATTCAATTTATTCTCGTATCCAAGCCCCAGCTTGGATACGCACAACAAAATTATTTTATCAACATAAAAAACAGAGTCTAATCCTGAATAATTTCGAGCACTTGAGTAAATCCAGTCCTTCTCATCAGAAACCAGTCCCCTTCTGACAGGATTGTAATGAATATATTCTGTTTTTTGATTAAACATTTCTGGATTCTGAATTTGCTTCGGATGGTTTCCTTCCTGCCAAAACTGAAATTTTGATTCATTTTTATATTCAGCCTTATTCTCTCTCAGTAGATCGAGTATCCAACTTCTATCATCACTCTTAAGTCTGTTTATTATCTCCTTCGCTGTAAAACTTTTAAAGTTCTGAATAACTTGTGATAGATTTTGGGAATGAGACACAATAAGATGGATATGATTATTC
>DRTC01000515.1 GCA_011372345.1 Candidatus Cloacimonadota bacterium | reverse complement strand
GAATTGACATAGCAAACAACTTCTGCTTCCGGATATCTTTTTTTTAGAATTTGCAAATCTTCGGTTGTTTTCATATTTGCCAGCGGACAATCAGCATCGAAATGTGACATCAGGACTTTCTTCTCAGGATTCAATATTTTAGCAGTTTCAGCCATGATCTTTATTCCGCATAGAAGGATCATGTCAGCATCTGTTTCTGCAGCAACTCTCGCCATTTGCAACGAATCTCCAACATAATCCGCAATTTTTTGAACTTCCAAATCCTGGTAGTTGTGAGCAATGACAAAACAGTTTTTATCTTTTTTCAGTTTGGCTGCAATTCGATACAATTCTTCGTTTGAGAGAGAATTCCAATCAATATTTTCCATTTTTCAATCTCCTGGACTCATGAATTAAAACACTTTTAGATGCATATTGCATTCCAAATTTGTAAACATTTCTTTTCAGCAAAAAAATATTCTCCAAGCATTAACCAAAAATAGTCGCGACCAAATCAGGATTTGGAGGATTTATGATCGAAAGAATTTTAAAAAAAGTCGTTCAAAATAATTTTCTTAAAGGAAAAGGAATAATCATAACAGGACCCAGGCAAAGCGGGAAAACAACACTATTACAGATGATCAGAAATGAGCTTAATTCCAAATCGATCTTTCTTAATTGTGATGAATCCGATACCAGAGAAGTTTTAACCGAGGTAACATCGACACAATTGAAAGAATTGTTAGGCAGTGCTGAATTTGTTTTTATCGATGAAGCTCAAAGAGTAAAAAACATTGGAATTACCTTAAAATTAATAATCGACCAAATTCCGGAAAAATAGTTGATAGTTACGGGTTCTTCCTCATTAGAACTGGCATATACGATCAATGAACCTTTGACCGGAAGAAAGTTTGAATATCTTTTGTTACCTATTTCCACCCAGGAATTGGTAAGTTCAGAACACCTGACCTCTAAAAATATTTGTTGAGACTATTTATTAGATTTGGTGTCATTGTTAAATCCTTGAGGTCAGGTGTTCTGAATTTTAATAAAATTTATGCGAAATTGTATTTCTGGAGAACGAAACATAAACAGAAAATCGATTTGCTCGAAGAAAAGGAAGGAAAATTATTTGCTTATGAATTCAAATGGAATCCTAATAAAAAATTCATTTTTACACCTTCTTTAATAAAAGCCTATCCAAATACTGAAAAAAAATCATAACAAAAGAGAATTATCTTGATTTTGTAACCTGAAATAGTTGCGACTTTTTTTGGTCATAACCAAGAATTGTTATGACTATTTTAGGATTACTGATTGTGTCTGTAGATCGGAACTTGTTCCGATCAATAGTAGCACAGAATTGCATTCTGTGATAACATTTAAAGTATGCAAAACACATTTTACAAAAATGTGCTACTCAAACAGGATGATTGAGTTACGAATATTCATTCCCGATCCTCGAAATAATAAAAGGAGTTTTCCCGCTCTTTTTCTTTTCCAGTTGGGAAACCTGATGGAATTCTAATTTGATCTGATTTCCCAATCTTTTCCGCAATCCTTTCTCCAACTCGATTTGAGATTTTTTATTAAAAGAATCATCGACAACTAAATTTACAACAATATGTTCGAGCGAGTTCTGGATAAGTTGGGAGCAGACTACTCCTTTTGCATTATCGATAGAATGCGACATCACGGAGCCAAGAAATCTACCGTCCGGAGTTTGAATGAAATCGCATTGTTTGCCGGAAATTTCTTTTACAATTCGGAAATTTCTTTTACATTTACAAGCTTTAATTGGTTTTTCAATCTGAACAATATCACTGATTTTATACCTGATCAAAGGCATCGAATAATTGTAAAGACTTGTTCCGACAAGTTCGCCGAAACCTTTTTCAGAAGTATCATTTCCGCATTCATCTACAATTTCGTGAAAAGCAAAATCTTCTATCAAATGCAGATTTCCCTGTTCACATTCCGAGATCATTGCCGCACATTCGTGAAGAGAAAAGAAATTGTAAACTTTGCAATTATACGCTTTTTCTAAGAGTCCCCGTTTATTTTTAGATAAAGTTTCTCCATATGTAACGATCGATTGTGGAGAATGGATTTTAATTCCTTCCTCGTCAGCAAATTTGCTCAACATCAAAATATCAAAAGGAAATCCCATGAAAAATCTCGGTTGGAAACGTTTTATTTCATTGATAACTTTGAGAGCTGATTCTTTTTTCAATCGATTGGAATCGAAACGCAAGATATTGTAAAATTTATTATAATGGAAATCATTGTTTTTGAAATAATAACTCTGAATACTGAAAGTCTTTTTTCCAATTGAATATCCAGCCCATTTGTAACTTCGTAACAAAGCAGCGATCTTATTTGCCTGCACCGAATTATCGAGGACAAAATGAAGCGGAGTTCCTGTAGTGCCGCTGGTCGAATCCCAGGTTATTCCATATTTTTTGGCATTATCTGCGATAAATTCACCTTTCCTTGTGCGAACTGTTTCTTTATCTAACAAAGGAATTTTATGTAAATCTTTTCTTCCCTGAAATGAAGTTAAATCCAAAACAATTTCTTTAAAAAGTTTTCGATAGTAAGGAACATATTTTCCAGCGTGTTGGACCAGTTTTATCAGCATTTCATCTTGATAATTTTGCAGTTTTTCTTTAGACCAATACTGACTTTTTTTATAGAAGGAATATCTTTTTAAGGTTTTAATTGGTATTTGGAAGATTGATTTTTCCAATGTTTATCCTTTTTTGTAGTTCGGAACTTGTTCCGAGACAAAATCACAGAAATCGATCAAACTCGGTTAATATTTTACAAATCGAAAAGATGCACATTAAATGTTCTCGGAACAAGTTCCGAACTACATTTTTATCATCTCATACCTCTTGATGATCTTTTTCGCAGTTTTGATCATTGGCGGTCCGATGAATCTTTCATTTATAATCGCTACTTTTTTTCTCAGTTTCTTTGCTTGCGCATTTAATCTCAACAATTCTTTTGCCTTTTTATATTCTTCTTCCGAAGGAGTAAAATATTTGTGTGTAAGTTCGATTTCTTTTGGATGCAACAGCAGTTTTCCTTCAAATCCAAGCGCTTTTGCCACCTTCAGTTCCTTCTCCAAATCTTGCAGATTATGAACATTCGTGTGTAGTGTATCGATAGGAATAATTCCTGCTGCTCTTGCTGCCATCGCGATATTTGCTCTCGGAACTAAAAGTGCGATATTTTCTTCATCGTGAGTTCCCTGCAGATCGTTGAGAAAATCTTCGCTTCCGAAACAAACAGCAATTATTCTTTTTGAGGAATTACATATTTTCTGAATGGATAAAACAGCTTCTGTAGTCTCGATCAAAGGAATTATTTTGAATTTTCCAGTTGGAAATTCTTTCCCCTTTTCGATTTTATCTAATAATTTTTCTAAAAAAATTACATCTTGTTCGTTTTGAGATTTGGGTAGAATAAAACCAAATATTCCTTCGATTGTCAGAGTTTTTATTTCATCTTCCAGCAAATCGCTTTCTCGATCATTCAGTCGCACTAAAACATGGAAATTTTGGAATAATCCTGACTCTACTTTTTCTTTGATGATTTCCCGAGCCTTCGTTTTCTCCGAATCAAGAACAGAATCTTCAAGGTCAAGAATGAGTGCATCTGCATTTGTCTTGGAAGCGCTTAACATCAATTTTGTGCTGTTTCCCGGAACGAAAAGCAGGCTGCGGAGGAGGTAGTTTTTTTGCGTCATTTTATTTTTCATTTTTCTTACCCGCGGAATACACGAAAGGATGCGAAATTACTTTATAAAACAACTTGCTAAATTGTCATTATTATATTCGTTTTATTATCGGTTTATTCTCTCTAACAAGAAAGCATCTTGTTTTACGAATCTTTCTTCGGAACCAAAACATGTCTCCGAAAAGTCAGAACCTTTTCATTATTCTGATTAAATGCCCGAGTCTCCACAAAAACAATTCCTCGATCAGGTTTAGTTTTTGATTCCCTAACTTTGAGGATTTCAGTTTCAGCACGGATTGTATCTCCGATAAAAACAGGATTGTTATGAGTAACTTTTTCATAATCGAGATTTGCGATTGCTTTCCCGCTGATCTCGGAAACCGTCATTCCTGCAACAATACTGAAAACGAGAGTTCCGACGACAAGTGGTTTACCGTAAGTTTCAGTTTCGCAATATTGCTGATCAAGGTGCAAAGGATGATGATTCATTGTTAATAAACAGAATAGATTGTTGTCGCTTTCGGTGATGGTTTTAGCGGGATAATGTTGATAAACATCTCCAACTTTGAATTCTTCCAGATATCTGCCGAAAGTTTTTTTCATTTCATGGATCATAATTTTTTCCTTTTTGCCTGCGAAATATGCGAAAAATCGCGAAAAGCATTATCTATTAACAAGATTTGAATCTTATTTTACAGGTATTTTTTCAAATCCGAAGCCAGAAGCATGATTGCTTTTTTTATCCTTTTCTTTGCCAAGGGTTTGAAGTATTCGGAACGGTGGATAGGTCTATCTACTTTCCTTTCACCTTTGAGAAAAGTAAATATCTGCAGTTTTACTTCAGGAAAATACGACATCAAAGTATGTGTTGATCTGCTGCCGAAAGTTACCTGCTTCAAGTCGCAATAATCACCGCCAAGTTGACTTTCTAACTGGAACAAGTAACAACTAATCTGTGAATGAATCGTTTTCAGCAGGCTGAAATCAACCAAAATCCTTTTCATCATTGCATTTTCAGTATAAGCTTTACATTAGATGCCCATAACAAAATTCTGGTCGATATTTACTTGTTTAACAACACTATCATAAGTTGTGACCAATTCCTCGATTTTCTTTCTTATATCATATTTCATCAGCAAATAGTCCTAAATCGTATCTTAAATTTTCAATTCTTTCTTCTGCTTTTTTACAATATTCTTCCGAGATATCGAGACCAAGATAATTTCTTTTTAATCTCTTGGCAACAACTGTAGTTGTACCAACTCCATTAAAAGGATCTAAAACAATGTCACCTCGATAACTGAAAAGTTTCAGAACTCTCTCGACCAATTCTTGCGGGAACATGGCAGGATGACCAAATTCTTTCATTTTTCTTTCCGGAGCAATAGACCATTTGGCAACAACCCATTTTTTAAATTCATCAGCAGAAATATCTATGTTTTCTTTTACTCCGGGCTTTTTTAACGAACCTTTACAGAAGATTTCAATAAATTCCCAGGTATATTTCAAATAGGGATTACTCGGACTTTTCCAGCTTCCCCAGGCAGTATATTTGCAGTTGTAATTATTTTTTTCCCAGAGAATTTCACCTTTCCAGATTAGTTTTTCTTTGATGAAGAAATTACTTATGATTTGGTGACTTGGAATATAATCCGAAAATAGAGGTTGAACATTAATAATTATCCTGCCGCCATATTTCAAAACTCTGATGCATTCTTTAAATATTTTGAACAATTTTGAAAAATAGTCTTCCCAATATGAAGTATCCTGATCCTCTGCATATTCCAAACCGAAATTATACGGAGGGGAAGTAAAAACCAAATCGACAGAATTATCCGGAATCTTCTTTAAAAAAAATTCGGAATCAGCGGTAATGATCCTGTTCTTATATTTTTCCGGAAATGAATTTTCTTCTTTTGTGAACTCATTTCCCTGTGCATAAAAATACTGACTTCTTTGCTGTTCTTTAACTTTCCTGCTTTTTACTTTTCTCTCTTTATTATAATCGACATAATTCCTTTTTTTCCCGTTGATTCCGTAACTTTTTATCTGTTCAATTGAATTTAGAACATCTTGAAATATCTTCTTTTTTGAATAATAAGAAATACGAGAAGAAACATCTTTCAAATTATTAAGATCAACTTCTTTCAATAAGACTACAACTCGATTATTGTCGCACTCTAGTCTTATCTCATTTTCGTTGAATGAACTATTGAAAATTTTAATAGCCTGCAAATCTCTGTCATCTAACCGATCAGGATATTTTAAAACAATTTCTTTATACATTAATTATCTCCGTTTACATTGATAATATCAAAAAACAATCCACTAAATTTTTTAAATCTATTTTCTTTTAGAAAGAACCTTTATTTCCGTCAAAGGAAAAATGCAAATTATTCCTAAACAAGATTGGAATCATGTCTTACAATTATCCAACAACCTCCAGAATATTCCCATCCGGATCAAGAAATTGAAAAGTAAATGTATCATCAGCAACCTGATCCGGTTTTTCCTGCAGGATTTTTACTCCTGCTTCTTTTAATTTATGGAAATTTTCCTGCGTTGTTTTTTCCGCTTCCAAAAAGAAACTCAATCGGCAGGTTTTGTTATCGATGTTTGTAGTGTCAAGTCAAGTGTATAACAAACAATCTTGTTTGTTCCAATTGCACAAGCAGGATTGCTTGTGATACAATTTTAATCCGTCATTTCAATCT
>DRTC01000514.1 GCA_011372345.1 Candidatus Cloacimonadota bacterium | reverse complement strand
CCATAACCTATCTGCCAGGAAAATTTTGCTTTGAAAAAGTCATTTTGATTTATCCAATGGGATGATTCACCTTTAACATTCTTTAAGATTTCCTTTACAGAAAAATTTGGGTTTAACAGAAAAAGAGTATGTAAATGACTTTCAGTACCATTAATAATTCTGACACCACAATTGGATTTTTCAAAAATTTCAGATAAGTGATGAACAATCTTTATTTTTTTATTTTTTTCTAAAAAAGGAAATCTATTTTTTGTGCTCCATACTGAATGAATCCAAATTCTGGTTAAAGAATGTGACATGATAACTCCAATATATCTTTAATAAACCATTGAAATGGTTTCTTTCTGCTTTTTTAAAATTAATTCCCACAAATGAATTTGTGGGCTTCTTTAAAAAAATTGTCTGAATTCAGAAATCCATAAATTTATTTATGGGAAATCGAATAAAACCAAAATAATGAACCATTTCAATGGATTACCAAAATTACTCTTCTATTTCCAATTTCCTGATATATTGATTAATAACCGTAGAATCCTGATAAGGTCTTATCTTCTCTAATAAAGCAATTCCTTTATCGTTTTCTTCCGAGTAAACTGCTGCCTGATATATTGATAGAGCAATGCTTTTATCAACAGGATTATAAGAAATGGCATTATCCAGAAACTCGAATGCTTTTTCATTTTCTTCTTTTTCTAAATAATGAAATCCGGTTTCCAGGTATAATTGTGAGAGACCGCTGTAAAATCTCTGTTTATCCTGAACAAATCTTAATCCTTTTTCCATATATTTGATCGCATTTTCATAATCCTGATCCCGATGAAAATATTGTGAGGCCCGCAGGAAAGCTGCTCCGTAATTATTCAAAAGTCTGGTCATATTTTTATCTTTATAAACCGTGTTATCAAAGATAGCTCGATAAGAATAAACCGAATCGATATTGGTTGTTAATCTTTTAATATTATACTGATCCCGACCTTTGGTGGGAACGACCCTGTCAACCATACCTTCATTACGCAGATGGTTCTCAAAACCGATGGTTTCCGAAACTGTAACAGCAAAATATATTGGTCTTTTCCCATAATTATCATAAATGATCCTCAGGGCAGCTAAATCTTTAACATACATTATTGTTCCTTTTTTATAAGTGACTGTAAATGAATCTTCAGGATCTGTTCCTTTGATCTTAACGACCATATCCTCCGGAAGTTGTTTGGGATACAGAATCGATTGCGGATTGTCCTGACATTGCTCGATATGACTGTCAGGAACATTGAATTCCACACCTTCATGATCTCTCAATTGTTTGATATACCAGGGAGTATTCAGCAGGCTTAAATTGGCAATAGTTATATCTTTTCTAATTCCTGAACACTGTTCATTTTTAAAATCCATTGCTTTGGAAATTATTTCTTTTGTCGTTTCTGTGGGCTGAACAATATTCTTTTTTTGAAATTTACCAAGATCATCTTTAATTGTATCATTTTCCGAAGGATGGATAAATTCAATGGATTTGGGATCATAAACAGCTTGAGCATACCAGACCGGGAAGGTATCATTATCGCCGTTTGTAAAGATGATCGCATTCTCTTCTACACTGTTGAGGATGTTCAAACCATAATCGAGAGCAATGTATTCTTTATGACGGTCGTGAATGAAATATTGAGTTGCCAGGTTGAATAATGGGAGTGCGATCACAATTGCTCCCACAAGATATGCCAAAGGTTTGCTTTTATCCTTGAAAAAAGCGATCAATCCAATCGAACCGATTGCCATCCAGACCGTCCAGAAATTGTAGGCAGTAACATAAAAGTAATCTCTGTCACGCACTTCCGCATCCGAGAGATTCATCACAAAGATCATGGCAAGAGATGACATAAAGAAAAAGGAGAAAAAATAAGCGAATGAATGTTTGTTCTTCTTGAAATGATAATATGCTCCCCCGACTCCGAGAAGAGTAACGAGCAGGTTGGAGATCATCTGGAAAAACTGCTGCGGTGCTTTGAATACATTTGATAAAGTTTCCGCATTAAAGAATTGCCAACTGAAATAAGTTAGGAATTGTTCTTTTAATTGATATAAAAAAGAAGCCCTGCGCACGAACATACTGGTTACGCCATATTGCCTTCTCAAAACATAATCCATGAAAAGTTTGAGATTATGAGGATGACCTTCATTGATGAACGGTCGGAATTCGGAACGGATATAAATGAAAAGATGGGTGCTGATCCCGATCACGATCATTAAAAGCGCGATCAACCAGGCTTTCTTGTTTACCTGTTTCCTCAAATGAAAGTAGAGAATTCCGGCAAAAGAAAGAGCGAACATATATTTTGCAAGAGCCGGTAACTGCACACTTTTTCCTATTTGGTTAAAGATGGCATAGATAATGATCAAGCCGACAATATAAACTCCGAATCTTGTCCAGAAGCCGGATTTTTTGATGTTATCCTTCAGCATCGGGTAAACAGCGATAAAAAGTATTGCCGGAGCAATTTGCAGAGATGTCTGATGAATCCCAAATCCGAGAAAGAAAATATAGATGATCAGAATAAGATAATTCTGATGAGAAAGATTGTCGGATTTTTCTACCCAGATCATAGTCAGCCACACGATCAGGTTGATGACAAAAGCGAGTCCTGCATACACTTCCGCTTCGATAGCATTGTTCCAGAAAGTAAAAGAAAAAGCAGTATAGATGGCGGCAATAAAACCGGCAATATAAGCCAGATAAGATTCTTCTTCCGATTTCAGCCACATGGAAACGAATTTTACTGTGAACAGATAAGTGAACATCACGGCAAAAGCAGAAAGAAGTCCGGAAAGGAAATTAACAATGATGGGATGGGGAAGACCGAGACCGATGATCGTAAAAAATCTTCCTAAAATAATATAAAAAGGATTTCCAGGAGGATGTGGAACACCCAGAATACTCGAACAGGTAATATATTCTCCCGCATCCCAGAAAGAAAGGGAACGGGCTTGAGTTAACGCATAAATAATTAAAGCACTAAAAAAGACAAACCAGGCAATTATGGTATTATTCCTCTTATTTACAGGTTGAGGTTTTAAATTCATTCTCTGCTCCATCAAATAAAATTTTGATTTAAAATGTT
>DRTC01000513.1 GCA_011372345.1 Candidatus Cloacimonadota bacterium | reverse complement strand
TCGACGCAAATGAATCGTCTCTTGCAGGGAGATGTCGGTTCAGGGAAAACGATCATTACGGTTTTTGCCATGCTGCTGGCAATCGAAAACGGATTTCAAGCGATCTTGATGGCTCCGACTGAAATCCTGGCAGAACAGCATTTTCGCAGTATTTCCAACCTTCTAAATAACCAACCGGAAATCCGGATCGCACTTCTGAAAGGCGGAAATTATCGAGGAAAAAAGGGAGTGAAGGAAAAGATCAAAAATGGAGAAATTCAGATCATCATCGGTACGCATGCCCTCATCCAGAAAGATATGGAATATCAGAATGCCGGTTTTGTCGCTATCGATGAACAGCATCGTTTCGGAGTCAAGCAGCGGGCAGTTCTTTCCCGAAAAAATAAACATCCTGATCTGATGTATCTTTCCGCAACTCCGATTCCCCGTTCTCTTGCTCTCACGGTTTACGGAGACCTGGATATCAGCGTTCTGGACGAACTTCCTCCCAACCGTAAACCGATCAAGACTCTCTGGCGGGGAGCTACTAAAAAAAATCTTGTTTACGATGAAGTTCGGGAGCAATTGCAGAAAGGAAGGCAGGTTTATATTGTTTGTCCTCTCATCGAAGAATCGGCAAAAATGGATCTACTCGATGCGGAAACTTTATATAAAAGGATCTCTCAAAAAATATTCCCTGAATTCAAATCGTCTCTTTTACATGGTCGGATGAAAACTGCTGAAAAGGACGAGATCATGGAGAAATTCAAAAAAAAGAAAATCGCTATTCTCGTATCCACAACTGTTATCGAGGTTGGAATCGATGTTCCTAATGCCACAGTAATGATCATCGAACATGCCGAAAGATTCGGTTTAAGTCAACTTCATCAGTTGCGGGGAAGAGTCGGTAGAGGTTCGGAAAAATCTTTCTGTTATTTGATCGCTTATCCTCCCATCAGCAAGGAAGGAAGAGAAAGATTGAACATTATGGTGGAAACAAACGACGGTTTCAAAATTGCGGAAAAAGACTTGGAATTACGCGGTCCCGGAGAATTTTTCGGAACTGCACAATCCGGAATTCCGACCTTCAAACACGCCAATATTGTGCGTGATCGAGAATTATTAAAGCAGGCTCGTATCCTTGCTTTTAAAATCATTAATGAAGATTATGATCTGAAGGGATCTAAAAATGAAATTCTAAAAAAACATTATTTCCAAAAATATTTTGAAAGAGAGAAATTGTTTGACTTTTAATGTTCATAATCATCTTCACTTCCAATTTATTACATCATTCTCGAATCCCTATTTGAGAATATAGAAATCACAGGACATTACTAATCAGGGGATTGGTAACGATGTAAAACAAATAATCTTGTTTGTTACTTTGTTGGGAAAAAAACAGAAAGGAAACTGAATGAAAAAAACAAAATATGTTCCTGTCAATGAAGTATATGATCTCATAAAAACCGTCTTCATCAAAACCGGAGTTCCGTTAGATGATGCAAAGATATGTTCAGACATTTTAATCGCAGCAGATTTGAGCGGAATCGAATCCCACGGGATCGGACGGCTTTATTATTATTACGATAGAATAAAAGCGGGTGTTCACAAAACAAGAACCAAAATCAATATTATCCGTGACAAAAAAGCGATTGCAGTTTGGGATGGAAATCATGGAATGGGACATGTCGTTGCTTACCGAGCCATGCAAACTGCAATCGAGAAAGCAAAAAATTATGGAATGGGAAGTGTTGCCGTGCGTAATTCCACTCATTTTGGGATTGCCGGATATTACCCGAAAATGGCAGCAGAGCAAAATATGATCGGAATGACCTTTACCAACGCTCGTCCTGCAATTTCTCCAACTTTTGGAACAAGACCGATGTTAGGAACAAATCCCATTGCTTTCGGAGCACCTTCCGACCTGGATTTCCCTTTTCTTTTCGATGCAGCAACCTCGATCACCCAAAGAGGAAAAATAGAAGTCCTGAAAAGAGAGAATAAACCGATGCCCGAAGGTTGGGCAATCGATAAAGAGGGAAATCCATTCCTTGTTACAAATCAATTCCTGAATGATTTAGTTTCTCAAAACGCTTCGTTTCTTCCTCTCGGTGGAGCAGATGAAATTTTTGGCAGTCATAAAGGTTACAGTTTGGCTGTCATAGTTGAAATTCTATCATCCGCTTTACAGGCAGGAAATTTCATGCATGGATTACACGGTATGGATAATGGAAAAAGAGTTCCGTACCGTCTCGGTCATTTTTTCATGGCAATCGATATCGAATCATTTACAGAAATTTCCGAATTTAAAAAAATAACCGGTGAAATTATGCGGCAACTCCAGGATTCTCCTAAAGTTGCAGGAAAAGATCGCATTTTTGTTGCCGGAGAAAAAGAATATCTCAAAGAAAAAGAGATCAGGAAAAACGGAATTCCTGTCAATCCTGCTCTGCAAAAAGATATAAGAATTATGCTTGATGAGTTGGAAATTTCAGGGTTTGATTTTTAATACTTCAAGTTCAGTCTTGTGCTATCCGCAAGCGGATAGTTTTATTAAGATGAAACCTGATCCGTAAAACAAGATGCCGATCTTGTCCATTTTAATCAGAATCCTGAATTCCATCAAACTGAACAAACTGAAGTTGATGAAATCCAGTCTTTTAGAATAAAATTAGTATTTTTTAGAGTAATATAAATATGTTTATCTATAAATTAAAAAACAAGATCCAGAAATATGTCTGGGGCTCAAAAACTTTTATTCCGGAACTTCTCGGATTTACAAATCCGGATGCAGAACCTCAAGCCGAGCTCTGGATGGGAGCCCATCCCAAAGCTCCTTCAGAAATTTCAAAAAACGATAAAACAATTTCTCTTGCTGATCTGATAAAACAAAACCCTGAAACAATTTTAGGTTCTGAAGTTGCGTCCAATTTCAACAATAAACTACCGTTTTTATTCAAAGTTTTAGCTGCTGAAGAACCTTTATCCATCCAGGTTCATCCGAATTTAAAACAGGCAGAAGAGGGATTTAACCGTGAAAACAAAGCTGGAATTTCTCTGGATTCTCCAACTCGAAACTACAAAGACGATAATCACAAACCGGAATTGATCTGTGCTTTAACACCCTTCGATGCGATGTGCGGATTCAGGGATGTAAATGAGATTGTTGAAATTTTAACTTATCTCGATCTTGTTAAAATTCTGCCCGGAACAGTCGAACTTCAAAAAGATCCTTCAGAAGATTCTTTGAAACACTTTTTTACCAGTCTAATGAAATCAACCGCAAAAGAAAAAACCGTATTTGTTAATTCTTTAATTCGAGAAACATCTAATAAAACTCCTCGCACTCAAAATGAAAAACTTATTTTTGCATGGATTTTAAAACTTTCTCTGAAATATCCCGCAGATGTTGGAATTTTTGCTCCCATTTTATTGAATGTCATTAAACTCCAGCCCGGAGAAGCTCTTTATCTTAATGCCGGAATTCTGCACGCATATCTGCATGGAGCAGGAATCGAGATCATGGCAAATTCCGACAATGTGCTGCGCGGTGGATTGACTTCCAAACATGTCGATGTGCCGGAACTTCTTAAAACGCTCTCCTTCTCGTCTGGAAAAACAGTTATTATCAAACCCAAACAACAAAGAAGAAATGAGTTTATTTATCAAACTCCGGCAAGAGAATTTGAACTCTCTTTTCTGAAAAATTCTGATAAAAATCATTTTAACATCAAAGAAACCAAATGTTCCCAAATTTTGCTCTGCACAAAAGGAAATTCTGAAATTTACTGGAATTCCAACAAAAATCTAAAAGTAAAAAAGGGTGAATCGATTTTCATATCTGCTGGTGTTAAAAACTTGATATTAGAAGGTACTGCGGAATTTTATCGAGCTGTTGTACCCATTTAAAAACGGAACAAATTTTTAGTTACTTTTAAAACTTGACTCAAATTTCCCTGTTTTTCAGATAGTTTGGAGTTTCAAAAAATTGGAAGTATGAATGTTTTATTTAAGTCTGGCGATCAGGTATTTGCGGGGAAGAAAAAAAATATTCTTCACTTTTTCCAATATGCTTTCCTTGTTCGGAATTATCATCGGAGTCTTTTCCCTGCTTGTTGTTTCCTCTGTGATGAACGGTTTTGAGTCGGATATGCGGGATAGGATAATCGGTTCGAAAACAGAAATTAAGATCCATCATAAAAATTATGAACCGATTTCAGATTACGAAAATATTCTGCAGGAAATTTCAACAATAAAAGAAATAACCGGTTCTGCTCCGGTTTGTGAAATGGAATTGATGATCCAGAACAAAAAGAACCTTGCTTCGACTGTATGTTTTGGCATTGATTTCGAGAAACACAGCCGGATTACCAACATTTTTGATAAAATTGTAGTTGGAGTTCCGGATGATGAATCTTTAAAGGAAGACGGGATCATCATCGGACTTGATCTTTCCTTGAGTTTAAATGTATCAGTTGGAGATTATGTTCTGTTATCCTCTCCCTTGGGAACCGAACCTTCTCCTTTCGGATTACTTCCTAGGAGCAAAAAATTTAAAATCATCGGTCTTTTCATTTCCGGACTTCCTGAATTTGATCGAATATTTTCATACATTTCTTTAAAAAACTCTCAATACCTTTTGGGATTCAAAGATGAAGTCAGTCATATTGAAGTCAAAACCGGAACATCAAAAAAATCTCATCAGATTTCCAGAAATATCCAGAAGGTTTTAGGAGAAAATTACCTTGTTGAAGATTGGAGCGAATTTGATGCTAATCTCTTCAATGCCATAAAAATGGAAAAGGTCGTGATGTTCCTTGTCCTCGCTTTGATGATCATTATTGCTTCTTTTAATATGACCGGAAATTTTATTAAACTGGTAGCAGAGAAAAAAAATGAGATTGGAATTTTAAAAGCAATGGGAGCAACCGAAAAAGATATCGTCAGAATTTTCGTGATTGCTGGAACCTTTATCGGGATCATTGGAACTTTTCTTGGTTCTTTTC
>DRTC01000512.1 GCA_011372345.1 Candidatus Cloacimonadota bacterium | reverse complement strand
GGTGTCATAGTTGTTTTCTATCGTATATTGCTGCCAATTTCCATTATCCTGAATTTCTTGAACTGTTTCGGGTTTTTTCTTGAGGACAGTAACCCCAACGGGAATCCATTGGTCAAGTTTCTCCTCATCCACATTGCAAAGGGATCGTACGGATTCAGGAATATAAATCTCTTTAATTTCAGGATTCTTTTCCAATATCAGGAATAATACATAATCGATAACACTCTTTGGATGCCGGGAATCAAGGAACAGGCCTTCCATTTTGTAGCCGGAAGAATAAAAAATTGGTTTTGGGATATTTGGATTGTTATCTGTGATGATCTGAATAAAAAATTGGATATGGAAAGTCAAGGAAATGACTATGAAAAATATTATCGTTTTCCTTGCCAACGAAATTTCTAACCCGGCGGCTTTCCCATTTTGAACTTTGTGTATTGTTGAGAACAAGAAAAAAATGTTCAATATGAGAAAAGTAAAGAAAATGATATCCAGTGAATGGAATATGATGACTATCAGTTTCCATTTCCATGAAAGATTGAAAAAGTTGGATTCTGAGCAAAGGGTGATTGGCACTGAATGATTGCTGTTCTTAACCAGTTCCATACTCTTGGATTTATTATCAAATTGAATTTGTACAACTGCCCCCTTCCCAATTGGCCGAACCTCAATCTGAATGCAGCCGGCAAAAAAGCTGGAGTAGCCAAGCTCTTCATTCTTATAAATATAGATATCATTATTCTTGAATTCCAAATCCGGGTTTGCCTTTCGGATTAGATCCCAATCAATCATTATTGTCTCTTCCCGAGGTTCCATAATAATTTTTTTGATGGAGTTAACAATTAATCCGTTGCCGGAAGATGCCGAAATTCTCAAATTATGCTCTACGGGTATGAATCTATCCGGGAGTTTATTGAAAATAAAAAGCAGGATGACGATAGATACCGCTATCAACAAAAAAAGTGGGGAAAAGACAGATTGCAAATAAGTTGCGAAAAATTGTTTATTTCTAAAATTAATATCCAGTATAAAAACGAAAAAAAACGCTATGGCAGGCAGCGAACCCAAAGCAAGATACCTTAAAATTCTGGGAAGAAAGAAGATGCTGGAGAAATATTCAAGAATATGGAATTCAATGCTAAGAAAAGCTAAAAAAAATAATAGTCTCGGGATGAGATTTGCTTTTTTTCTATTTTTCACAATTTTTATCAATCAACTTGTGCCGTATTTCGGCGATAACCTGCATAAAGCTGTTACAAATAAGTCCTTGTTTTAAAATTCTTTAAAAGGAATGTGAAACACTGGGAGATTATAAAACAACAAAACCATATTTTTCAGAGATAATCGTTGAAGCAATACATTCCTGACCCTGAAATTTCCAGATTAGAATTTGGGAGATAGGACACAAGGATAATTTTTGACGCAAAAAACGGATCGCAAAAAGGATTTTAATTTCTTTTACGATGTTCTGAAGCTGGTCTCCGGAAACGGGTTTGTCCAGGTTTTCAGAACGGTATTGTCT
>DRTC01000511.1 GCA_011372345.1 Candidatus Cloacimonadota bacterium | reverse complement strand
TCTACATTCTGGATGAAATAGATGCAGCTCTGGACAAGGAAAATGCAGAAAAGATTTCTAATTTAATAAAGAGTACAAAAGACACGCAATTCCTGCTTATATCCCACAATGAATACACTGTAAGGAATGCAGACAGGGTTTACGGGATTTCTATGCAGGATGATGAGAGCAAGATTTTCAGCATAAAGCTATAATATGAAAAGCATAGTGATAGCATCAGACCATGCCGGATTTGAATTAAAAGAAGCAATAAAAGAATTCTTATCCGAACATGAAATTTTCGATTTCGGAACACACAGTCTGGAATCGATGGATTATCCTGATACAGGTTTCAAAGCTGCTGAAGAAGTAAGCAAAGGAAATTGTGAGAGAGGAATCCTGATTTGCGGAAGCGGACTCGGAATGAGTATCGTTGCCAACAAAGTAAAAGGAATTCGAGCTGCTCTCTGTGATTCGATCCAATTAGCACGACTTTCACGGGAACATAATGATTCCAATATTTTAGTTTTACAAGGAAGATTAATTTCCAAATACCTGGCAAAAGAAATTATCCAAACCTGGTTATCAACAGAATTTTCAAAAGGAAGACATATCCCAAGATTAGAAAAAATAAAAAAATATGAAAAATTGCCACAAGACTGATTCGATAGAACACGGATGACACGGATATGACGGATTAACACAGATAAAAAACTCATGTGTGTGTAAATTTTGAAATTCGTTCGTTTTTGTTCGTGCTGAATTCTTCGCGTCTTTTCGTGTATTTCGTGGACAAAAATATCATTGCAAAGTCTGCGCAAGTCAGTGGCAAATTATGGAGGAAATTAGATGAAGTTCATAAAAAAACAAGATCCTGAACTTTTCGAGGTAATGTATAGTGAATTAAAAAGACAATCGGAAAACCTGGAGTTGATCGCTTCGGAGAATTTTGTTTCGAGAGCAGTTCTCGAAGCTGCCGGTTCAGTCTTGACCAACAAATATGCGGAAGGTTATCCCTATCGCTGGAGTAAAAAAACCGATAAGATCAATTACAAACTTTACGGTCGTTATTACGGAGGTTGTGAGTATATCGACGAAGTAGAAAAACTGGCGATCGAAAGAGCCAAAGAGATCTTTGGAGCAGAACACGCTAATGTCCAACCTCATTCCGGTTCGCAGGCAAATATGGCAGCTTATTTTTCCATTATCAAACCCGGAGACACGATTTTGAGTCTGGAATTATCTCATGGCGGACATTTAACTCACGGTCATCCCTTAAGTTTTTCCGGTTATTTATTCAACATCGTTCCTTACGGAGTCAACAAGGAAACCGAACAATTCGATTACGATGAGATCAGGAAAATTGCTTTGGAAGTCAAACCGCAGATGATCCTGACCGGAGCAAGTGCATATCCCCGCAAGATCGATTTTGCCAGATTCCGGGAAATAGCTGATGAGGTTGGAGCGAAATTTATCGTCGATATGGCTCACATTGCCGGATTGATCGCAGCCGGATTACACGAAAGCCCGATTCCTTATGCTGATATTGTTACAACCACAACTCATAAAACTCTTCGCGGACCTCGCGGCGGAATGATCCTCTGCAAAGAAGAGTTTGCTAAAGATGTTGATAGATGGGTTTTCCCTGGAATGCAGGGTGGTCCTTTGATGCATGTCATTGCGGCTAAAGCTGCCGCCTTTAAGGAAGCTCTTACGCCGGAATTTAAAGAATACCAGAAACAGATAATCAAAAATGCTGATCAATTAGCAGGTTCACTTGTCGAGCAGGGATTTAATCTCGTTTCCGGAGGAACAGACACTCATCTGATGCTGGTTAATCTCGGAACAGAAGAAGAAGGCGGTCCTTCCGGCAAAAAAATGGAAGGTTGTCTCGACAAAGCGGGAATTACTGCCAATAAAAATACGGTTCCTTTCGATACTCGAAAACCTTTTGTCGCTTCCGGGATCAGGCTTGGAACTCCGGCAGTTACAACTCGGGGAATGAAAGAACCGGAGATGCAGAAAATCGCTGAATTTATTTCACAGGTTTATAAGAATTATAAAGATGAAGAAAAATTAGTGGAAATTAAAAATGAAGTTAGAGATTTCTGTAAAAAATTCCCTTTATACGATGATCTACTGAAAAAATATTAGAAATTTCAACCTGCTGTTTTGCCCATAAACAGCAGGTTTCTAACCTAAATATTTGATAAATAAGAAAATAATTTACAAATCAAGGATTATTTTATTGACATATATGCTTACAATTTAACATTTTACCTGTATGATATGTAAGTTAGAAGAAATTGGATTATTAATAATCTTCGGATTATTAGTGTTAAGAAAAGCGGATAAAAAACAATCAGTCAAAAGCCTGACACAGTCTTGTTTGTTTCTTTACAAAAATATACTTTTTTATCTGAAACACAACTTAACACCAAAAATTGAAAAAGGTTTTATATGAACATTGAATTTCATTATTACATCACAAAATATCTCGCTCTCGAAGCAGGATTCGATAAGGGTGAAGCTGAAATAATTGCTTATTCTTCGCAATATGTAGATGATAATTTTATCCCGTTTAAAATAAAAACTCCCGAAAATGACATTTATAAAAATTTCATCAGCCAGACTCCTGACATCACCAATCCCGAAAAGAAATTGATCAGAATGCATCTTTTATATCATTACCTGCCGGGAACTCCAACCAGCACAAAAGTCAGTAGGAAAGATGGAAAAATGCATTTATTAATGACTACTCCGGCAAGTAACTACTCTCAGGAAATATTTTTTGAAACAACCAAAAGCGAAGATTTGTTTTCTCTCGGAATAGCCACCCACATGCTTGCCGATACTTTTTGTCATCAAAATTTTGTCGGAACTTTTGATGAGATCAATTCGATGACCGGGGTTTGGGAAACATCGAAGCATCATCTCGGTCATGCGGATGCCCAATATAAACCTGACATTCCGAATTTGATTTGGCATGATCCGAGGTTGATCGATGAAAACGCAACCATCGATAATACGGAAAGAATTCTGTTTGCTGCCAAAAAACTTTATTCGAACTTTCTTCTCATAACATCGATGGATGAAGGTCACTGGTCAAAAGTCAAAAAAAGTATATCAGATATTATAAAACCAACGATCACAGAACCTGAACTTGCTGCTGAAAAAGAGCAGAAAAAAGAGAGAATAATCAAATATAATGAGCTTTTTGCTGAATTCAAGGCTGAAGATGAATACAATCCTCTGAAATGGTTAGATGATACTATCGAAGAGGATATTCTTAAAAAAA
The DNA here is from genome assembly GCA_011372345.1 of Candidatus Cloacimonadota bacterium. Taxonomy (NCBI): domain Bacteria; kingdom Pseudomonadati; phylum Candidatus Cloacimonadota; species Candidatus Cloacimonadota bacterium. The sequence continues at coordinate 138 of DRTC01000511.1, read as the reverse complement.
CCAATCCTGGAAAAGAATTAACATTTAAAAAGGATTTTGAAAAATCTAACTGGTATAAATTCCAGGAAGCTCTTAAATTTTATGAAAAAATTTCTATGGGAAAGTTGGCTCCTTTATTTGACCAGATGGAATTAAAAG
>DRTC01000510.1 GCA_011372345.1 Candidatus Cloacimonadota bacterium | reverse complement strand
ATTGCGGGGAAGAGCAGGAGGTTTTTGTTTTCGCTCCACGCTTCACTGCGGAGCAAGTCCAAAAGAAGGAATATATTATGAAATGCAAAAAAGAAGAATTTATTGAAGGAGCAGTTTTTCATTTCTACAATAAAACACCAGAAAGAAAACTGCTTTTCAAATGTGATAATGATTATAAATACTTTCTAACTAAATTTAAACGAGATATTAAGAAATATCCGTGTGAAGTATATGCTTATTGTTTGATGCCAAACCATTTTCATTTTTGTTTGAAACAAAATTCCGAAAAACCTATTTATCGAATTTTTAATGACACATTAACTTCTTATGCTTTACATTATAATTCAAAGTATAATCTGAAAGGAAAATTACTTCAGGATAGACAGCAGAATAAAAGAATTGTAAATGATTCATATTTGATAGCAATATGTAAATATATTCATAATAATCCGCATAAAGCAGGTTTAGTAGATGATCTGGAAAAATGGCAATATTCGAATTATCTTGAATATATTGGAAAAAGAAATGGAACCCTCTTTTCAGTAGAATTGTTGGAAAACTATCATGATGATTTCCTTAATTATCAGGATGAAATGGAAGAATATCAAAAAAATATTGATGATAAAGAGTTTATTGATTTGTTGATCGATTATGAATTAAGCAAGACTTGATGCGCAGCGAGGAATGAGTGTGCATCGAGGATTGCGGAGAAGAGCAGGAGGTTTTTGTTTTCGCTCCACGCTTCGCTGCGGAGCAAGTCCGGAAAAGACTTGATGCGCAGCGAGGAACGAGTGTGCATCGAGGATTGCGGAGAAGAGCAGGAGGTTTTTGTTTTCGCTCCACGCTTCGCTGCGGAGCAAATCCAAAAATGACTTGGAATAAGGAAAAAATATGAATATTAAAGATTACAAAAAGAGTATCGAAACAGCGTTAAAAAATTTCTCCCACGAAAATAATTACCAGAACGCTCTTAACCTTTTCGAAAAACTCGGATACAAATCTAATATTCGTATTCAATATGATGAGGATTCAGTAAGCGAGTTTTTAGACACATATACTGAAAAAGAAACATTCAGAAAAGATAAAGCCCTTCTAAATAACTGGTTGCATATTCCCCTGCTTTATCAGATCACCCAGAATGAACTGAAAATCACAGAGCAAATGGAAATTTTCCAGGTTAATGAATTCAATCGGGAAGAATATCTTTCTTATGTTTTCCTGGTCATTGAACTGCACGAAGATCATTATACCAGAGGACAACTCTCGACTATTATTCGAGAAATTAACAAGAACTTCAAAATGCCGGTTATGGTTTTATTCATCATCAAAGACAAACTTACCTTTGCTATTATCAATCGCAGACCGAATAAAATCCAAAAGCACAAAGATGTATTGGAAAAAGTTACTCTTATCAAAGACATCGATATAAAAAATCCTCATCGAGCGCATATAGAAATCCTCTTTGATCTTTCCCTCGAAAAACTTACAGATGAAAACAAGATTACAAATTTTCTACAACTACACAATGCTTGGCAAAAAGTTTTGGATACTTCCGAACTGAATAAGAAATTTTATCGGGAATTGGCTAACTGGTATTTTCGGGCTTTGCGTGAATGCAGATTTCCAGATGAGATCAAGGAAAAAAATTTCCAGGAAATTAGTATAATTCGTTTTATTTCAAGAATCCTTTTTGTCTGGTTTTTGAAAGAAAAAGGGCTTGTTCCCAATGAAATATTTACACGCAAGTTTTATGAAGAAGAACTTATAAAAAACGATTCTCAAAACTCGACTTATTATAAAGCAGTTTTGCAAAATCTTTTTTTTGCTACTCTGAACTGTAAAATTTCCGCAAGAAATTTCCTCCAAAAACCAAAAGGTTTTTATAACGAGCAACATACTGTTTATACAAAATATAGATATCAAGATTATATCAAAAATCCGGAAAAGTTCTTAGAGTTATTTTCCAAAACTCCATTTCTGAACGGAGGACTTTTTGAATGCCTTGATACGGAAGATGAAAACAACAAAAAAGTTTGTGTGGACTGTTTCAGTAATTATTCAAAAAATCGAGAAAAATTGATCTTCCCTGATAAATTATTCTTTGAATCTTCAGAAGAGAATTTTCAAGAAGTTTATAATGATAAAAGTAAATCAAATATACAGGTAAAAGGATTATTCGATATTTTTCAAGGTTACAAATTCACGATCGATGAGAATACTCCGATTGAACAGGAGATCGCACTCGATCCGGAACTTCTCGGTCAGGTTCTGGAAAATCTGCTCGCTTCTTATAATAAAGAAACTCGAGCAACAGCACGAAAATCAACCGGTTCATATTACACGCCAAGAGAAATTGTTAATTATATGGTCGATGAAAGTCTGATCGCTTATCTGTCTAATTATTTGAAAGAGCACGATGAAACTCTGAAAGGAATGAAAGACCTCGATGAACTTCTGCGTTTGACCTTTGCATACTCTGAAAAGCACCATCCCTTTGATGAGAAACAAGTTGAAACAATTATTGATGCTGTATTCAACCTGAAAATGCTCGATCCAGCCTGCGGCAGCGGTGCTTTCCCGATGGGATTCCTCCTGAAAATGGTTTATGTCCTGGAAAGGATCGATCCCAAAAACAAGATTTGGCAAAAGAAATTGCTTGAAAAAATTCCTGCCGAAATGAAAACTTATGTGGAAGTAAATACAGATAATTTTTCTCGAAAACTCGGACTTCTCTGGAATTGTATTTACGGTATCGATATCCAGCCGATTGCTATCCAACTGACTAAACTTCGTTTCTTTATTTCCCTGATTGCCGAAGAAGAGGTAAATTGGGATGATGAAGAAAATTTCGGTATTCTACCACTCCCGAACCTGGAGACAAAATTTGTTGCCGCAAATTCACTTATCAGTATTGAGAGACCAAAAAATCCGCAGAGCGATTGGCGTCTCGAAGAACTCAAAAAAGCAGAAGATAAACTAAAACAAAACCGGCTGGAATATTTTAATGCCGATACCAGAGAAAAGAAAACAAGATTAAGAAAAAATGATAAAATACTACGGCAAAAACTTTCGAATAATCTTAAAGAACTGGGATATTCTGATGAGACTACCCATAAAATTGCCGAGTGGAATCCCTTTAATGTCAATCATTCAGCCGATTGGTTTGATGCTGAATATATGTTTATGGTTACAAATGGTTTTGATATTGTGATTGGGAATCCACCGTATGTTTCATATTATTCAAGACAAGCAAAAGTTATTAAAAAATCTATGCTTAATTATTTTCAAAATAACTATGATTTTTTGAAAAATAATAAAAACAAAAAGAGCATAAATACAACTATGCTGTTTTTAGAGAAAGCAATTAATATCATATCAGATGATTCAGTGCTTACTTACATTATTGATATTGGATTTTTCGAAAAAGTTTACAAAGAAATTAGAATTTACCTTTCTGATTTTAATATATTCAGAATTGTTACAGAGATATCTGCATTTGAGAATGTAAATAGTGGACAGATAATTATATTT
>DRTC01000509.1 GCA_011372345.1 Candidatus Cloacimonadota bacterium | reverse complement strand
TATTGACTGGAACTGCTCTTGATGTCAAGATCAGAAGCACTCTTATCTACACAATTGTCGGTGTTTTTTTTGTGATCGTTTTCGGATTGGTCGATTATTCTCTCGGTGAACTTCTGCAGAATATTTTTGGAAAATTCGTAGGTTCGGAGTTTATTGCCGGAATTCCCGTGACCATCGGTTTGATCGCTTTCTTTAATCCGGTCAGGAACAAAGTAGAGAAGATCGTGGATAACAAATTGAATACTTCGGAACTTGATTTTCTGGAAAAAACTGAAACTTTCACGCACAATCTTTCGGAAGAAGGGGTTTTGGAAGGTTTCGAGGAATACATCTGTGAAAATTTGATCCATCGACTTCCAATCTCAAAGGTTGCTTTGGTTTCGTATGATAATGAGATGAAGAATTACAAATTCAATGAGATCAGGGGAAGTGATGTTATCGAGAATTCCAAAGTTGATGATGTACATTTGTATCTTCTGGAAAATAAAATCCATAAAAATTACGGAACTCTAAATGAGAACCAGCAGGATATTTCCAGTTTTGCTTTGATCATTCCCATCATTTACGATCTCGATCACAAATGGTTTCTGGCTCTTGGAAAAAAGAATGATAGATCACTTTACAGTAAAAGAGATGAACAGGCATTGATCCAACTATCAGAACGGATAAAACTTTCTTTAAAATTCATTCTTGCTTATGAGGAGATCGTTGATAAAAAATATCATCAAACTATTGAAGAATATAAGAAAAATGCCCAGGAGAAGGAAAAAGAAATTCAGGAACTGAAAAATACTCTATCTAATATATAAGATAAGAAAACCGGTTAATTCTTTGCAAAAAAAGATGATATCTCGCGCTGTTTAAGAGACAATCCAGAACATTTGAATGCTTTCTTCTGAACCTTAAAAGAGTCCATCGGAACCTTTAATGGATTCGTTTGAGACGCCAGCGGATTAGTTTAGAAGAAGGCTGCGTTCATTAAATAGATGATGTGATATATTATCAATTTTTTCCATATTTAAAGCTTATTTATGAAATCCCAATATCTTTGCTTCTAAAAATCCTAAAAGAAATTGAAAGAATCCCCATAAAAGCAGGATAATAAAACTGGTTTTCCAACTTAATTTATAAACGAATTTGATAGTGAAAAAAGAAATGACTGGAACTGAAAATTTAAGAGAATTACTGAACATAGATGAGTAAAATCCCTGAAGGTTGATTTGATTAAACAAAAATGACAAAAATGTAATAACTAATGTTATTATAAAAGTTTTTAGAAATGAAATAAATAAGGATTCCTGTTCATCATCTTCAGCACCGATAAAATTTACTAAAATCCATAATACGATTGCTTTGAGCAGAAGCATTAAGGTGGTAACAGCAGTTTTGATCAACATAAATCATCTGGAAATATCAGAACGGCAAAGCCATATTTTTCATTGCTTTAGGATTATTGAATTTCTTCATCATTTTTTTCATCTGCTCGAATTGTTTTAACAAACGATTAACCTGTTGGATGGATGTTCCGCTACCTTTGGCAATTCTGTGCCTTCTCTGACCATTGATTATCAAAGGTTTTTCCCTTTCACGAGGAGTCATCGAAAAAATGATCGCTTCGATATGTTTCAACTCTTTTTCATCGACTTTCATCCCTTTCAGGGCTTTTGTATTCATTCCAGGCAGCATCCCAACGATCTGTTCGAGAGGTCCCATATTTCTAATTTGCTGAAGTTGAGAAAGAAAATCAGTGAAAGTGAACTGGTTTTTCTTCAGTTTTTTAGCCAGCTTTTCAGCTTCTTCCAAGTCCATCGTTGCTTCTGCTTTTTCAATCAAAGTCAGGACATCGCCCATACCAAGAATCCTGTTTGCCATTCTATCCGGGTGGAACTCTTCGAAATCAGCGATCTTCTCTCCGGAACCGACAAATACAACCGGTTTATCAGTAACAGCCTTGATGGAAAGAGCAGCTCCACCGCGCGCGTCACTGTCCATTTTGGTGAGAATAACTCCGTTGAACTCCAATTGATCATTGAATTCTCTGGCAACAGTGACAGCATCCTGACCTGTCATGGCATCTGCAACAAAAAAAATATAATCCGGTTTAAGGAATTTCTTCAGATCACGCAGTTCCTTCATCATTTGTCCATCTATATGAAGTCTGCCGGCAGTATCGAAGATCATAAAATTTATTTCGGATCGTTCTGCTTCATTCACTGCCTTTTTAGCGATCTTGAGAACATTTTTAGACTTTTCATCGGAATATACAGGAAGGCTCAATTGTTTTCCCAAAACCTCTAACTGGTGAATCGCAGCCGGTCGATAAATATCGCAGGCAACCAGCATCGGTGAAAGATTTTTTTTCCTGAAAAAAGAAGCTAATTTCGCACAAGTAGTAGTTTTTCCCGAACCCTGCAAGCCCACGAGCATGATCTTATTCAAACGATTATCGTGCAGTTTGATCTCGAAGTTTTCCTTTCCCATCAGATTGATCAGCTGTTCATGGACTATCTTTACGACCTGATGTCCGGGAGTCAGGCTTTTCATTACTTTCTGACCAATAGCTCGCGAGCTGACTTCGTTGATAAAGTTTTTTACGATTTTGAAATTTACATCAGCTTCCAGTAAAGCTCTGCGAACTTCCCGCATGGAATCTTTTATATTCTGCTCGGTCAGTTTCCCCTGACCTTTTAATTTTTTGAAGATGTCGTTAAATTTGTCTGTTAAATTGTCGAACATTTGGTTTCCTTTTGAAAAATATCATTCTGAGTTTTCTTACGCCAAGTTTCTCACGCAGAATCTGCAACTTGTGTATTTTATCAATTCTTTATTGAAGATTCCTGGACAGAAAAAATGAGAGAAATCTTGGAATGACACTCCACTCCTTTCGTTCCCAAATTCCATTTGGGAATGACATTAAGTTTTTACTTTTATTTTATTTGATGTAAAATTTGCGAAATTCAATTTTTATCCAATCGTGTTCCCAAATAAAATCTGGGAACAAGAAAACAATTTCTTATTGGAGATTCCTCGACAGAAAAATGACAATGAATTCTCAAGATGAAAGTTTATTTACCTATTTAAATAATTATCTTAAACTATCAATCTGTTCTTTAAAATTTTCTTTCCCAAAAATATAAGAACCGGAAACAAGAATATCAGCTCCTGCTTTGATCAGGCTTTTTGCATTTTTATCGTTAACTCCACCATCGACTTCGATTTTTAATTCAGGATTTTTCTGGATGGAGAATTCTCGTAATTTCCTGATCTTATCATAAACTAAAGGCAGAAACTTTTGCCCCCCAAATCCGGGATTAACGCTCATCAAAAGCACGAAATCAAGTTCCGGAATGATCGGAAAAATCGTTTCGATGGGAGTTGCAGGATTCAAAGCAATACCGGCTTTGACATTTTCTGATCTTAAGAAAGAAATTTGTCGATGCAAATGAAAGACAGTTTCCTGATGAATGCAGACATATTCAATTTTCCAATCAGCGAGAATATCCAAATAAATTTCCGGATTTGTTACCATCAAATGCACATCGAGAGGGATTTTGGAGATTTGTTTGATCTGCTTGATAATGGGTAATCCGAAAGTAAGATTCGGAACAAAATGACCATCCATAACATCGAGATGGAGAATATCTGCTCCGGCTTCCTGAACTTTATTTATTTCCTGTTTTAAATTTGTGAAATCCGCTGATAAAATGGAAGGAGCGATTTTTGTC
>DRTC01000508.1 GCA_011372345.1 Candidatus Cloacimonadota bacterium | reverse complement strand
TTTCATATCTAAATTTTATGGAATTAGAGAGAAACCTGACAGTTTTGGAAAATAATCTGGATAGTCTTGATAACCGGACAAAATTTTCTTATGCTAATTTGTTGTTGAGTTCGGGAAAATATGATGAAAGTATCAAAATCTATGATAAAATCAATAATGAAACTCCAAACTGGTCATGTCCCTGGCGCCATAAAGGAGAAGCACTCTATAAGTCCAACAGGATGGAGGAATCGGAAGTAGCACTAATGAAATCTATAGAAACCAGAAAAGAGCATTATGATGCTTATGTCTGGCTGGCAAAAGTTCAGAAAGAAATGGGAAAGAATAAGGAAGCACTGGCAAGTCTGAAAACAGGAATTTCCTATAAGGGTAAAGATATTGAGAGTCCGGAAGAAGAAGTAGATTATCTGGAAGAGGATTTTCTTCACTTGGAATTACTGAAATTGAATGATAAGAAGCAGGAATTTGAGGATTTGAAAAAAAGAATAATGAAAATTGCTCCTGATGACGAAAGATGGAGTCAAATAAAAGACTAACCTTTTAATGGATTGAAAATTGCATCATTATATAAATTCTTAAAATGGAGGAGTTTATATGAAAAATATGAGACTTTTTATTTTTATAGCATTATTACTGGTTTCATTCACACTATCAGCTGAAGAAAAAGTTGTTATCAGGTTTGAATATCCAACTGCTCAAGTGTTAAAAGAATTTACACCCGAATTTTATGATATCGCTTCATTTAAGCCCGGACAATATCTGGATATTGTTGTTACTCGATCAAAATATGAGGAACTTCTGAATAGAGGATACAAAATAAAGATCGTGCAAACAGAACAGCAATTGAAACAAAATCTGAAGGATAAGCGAGAATTAACTGCGTATCGAAATTATAATGAAGTTCTAACCGAACTGCAGCTGATTGAAGCAAATAATCCAACTATCTGTAAACTTTATGATATTGGTGAAACCTGGGGAAAAGAATATTCCGATAATGGAAATTCCAATTATGATATCTATCATCAAGAAGTCTGGGCTTTGAAAGTTTCCGATAATGTACTTGTCGAAGAAGATGAACCTGGTGTTTATTATATGGGAACTCATCATGCTCGCGAACCGATCAGTTGCGAAGTTACGATGGCTATTTTAAACCATATTTTGGATAATTACGGAACAGATCCAACGATTACGGATAATGTGAATAATTCTCAAATCTGGTTCATTCCTTTAGTAAATCCTAATGGTCACAAACTTGTCATCGATGAATACGATGTCTGGTGGAGAAAAAATATTCGAGATAATAATGAGAATGGCTATATTGATAGTTATGACGGAGTCGATCCAAACCGGAATTATGGCTGGGAATGGGGTCCGGTCGGAACTTCCGATGATTGGTCTTCCGATGTCTATCATGGACCCGAAGCCTGGTCTGAACCGGAAATTGTAGCGATGAAAAATTTGTTGGAATCCCATCATTTTGTGACCGGCATAACATATCACAGTTACAGCGAATTAGTGCTTTTCCCATTCGGATATAATGATGGAGTTATTGCTCCCGATCATGATGCCCTGGAAGAATTGGCGATTGAAATGGCTGTGACTATTCCATCTGCTTATGGAGGAAATTATACTCCACAAGAAGCATGGGAATTGTATCCCTGCATGGGAACAACCGATGATTATTCCTACGGTCAACACGGCATTTTTTCTTTTACGATCGAATTGGGAACAGAATTCATTCCTCCTGGAAATGAGATACAGGGGATTTGTGACGATAATATCCAGGCAGCAATGATCCTTTTGGATAGAGTAAATTATCAAACTCTGACCGGAATCATCACTGATTCGGAAACCGGTTTACCGATCGTTGCAGAAATTTACATCGAAGGCATCGACAATACAGGAGTTTATCGCGAACCTTATCAGAGTGATGAACTTTTTGGAAGATACTATCGTTTACTCGAAACCGGAAACTATGATGTCACTTTTTCTGCAGATGGTTATTTTTCTCAAACATTTGAAAATGTCAGTATTATCAGCGGAGATACAACGATTTTAAATGTAAGTTTAGAAGCAGCAGATCCACCTGATATTTCCATAAATCCAACTTCTTTTACAGTAAATTTACAATCCGATGAAACGACTGATGAAAATTTAAGGATTTCCAATGATGGAGAATATGATCTTATTTATAATTTAACTCATGAAGATCGAGATTCCGGAGGTTCTGATATTTTTGGTTATAGTTGGAAAGACAGCGATGAACCGGATGGACCGATTTATTCCTGGCGGGATATCTCCGGAATGGGAACTTTAGTAAATTTCACTCATAATGATTACGCCACAAATCTTTTACCAATTGGGTTTACTTTCAATTATTACGGAACCGATTACACTCAATTCCGGATCAGTCCGAATGGCTGGCTTGGATTTGGAGATGACTGGACAGATTGGCATAATTTTGAACTTCCTCGTGTCGATGCTCCCAAACCTGCGATTTTTGGATTCTGGGATGATCTTTATCCTTTTGACGGATCGAATGGTGGAGGAGATGTTTATTATTACGGAAATTCCGATAGTCTGATTGTCTGGTTCGATGATGTCATTCATTATCCCGGAACCTGGAACGGAACTTATGATTTTCAGTTTATCCTTTATGCAAATGGACAGATATTACTGCAATATAGAACAGTTTCCGGTGATATCGATACTTCTACGATCGGTATCCAGAATGAATCCGGAGATGACGGACTTCAAGTCTGTTATAATGAAAATTATGTTCATAATGAACTGGCAGTTTTATTTAAGAAAGATTGGTTGAGCATTTCTCCAGCTTCCGGGAATGTCCCGGGAACTTCTTATAATGATATATCATTAACCTTTGACGCTTCCGGTTTACCTGAAGGAACTTATCTGAAGAATCTGATGATAAACAGCAATGATCCTGACGAACCGCTGACGATTGTTCCGATCAATTTATATGTTGGAACAATATTCCAGCCCGAAACACCACAGAATGTTGTGATCGAAATTGTCGGTTCAAATATAAATATTAGCTGGGATGCTGTAACCGGAGCAACATCTTATACAGTTTACAGTGATGCAGATCCTTATGGAACATTTTCAAATGTTGAACAGGCAGGAATTACAGGAACTTTTTGGAGCGAATCTGTTTCAGAAGAAAAGAAATTTTATCGTATAACAGCAAGTAATTAATGGAAAAACTTGCCAAATTTCAAGAATTTGGCAAGTTTTCGAAGTTCTCACAGAATGCAATTCTGTGCTACAAAAAAACGGAGGTTTTTTATGAAAAAAACAGTAGTTGTCGTGTGTATTTTCATTGTCGCAAGTTTAACACTTTTTGCAGTGAATGAAAATGTCGTAACTACGCAACTTCAGGAAAAATTGACGCAGACTCCTGAAACGGAATTTGTTAGAATTAATATCGCTCTGAAAGAGAAGTATGAATTCCAGGAGTTGATGAGAGCAACTCAAGATCTTTCAAGAGAAGAAAAAAGAGAATTCGTAACTGATGAATTGAAACAATTCTCCCAAAATTCGCAACAGCAGATTATTGCAGAATTAGAATTCTTTGAAGATCAGGGAATAGTGCGGGATATCAATCCGTTATGGATCACTAATCTGATCAATTGTTACGCTGCTCCGCATGTGGTTCAGCAATTATCTCAAAGAAACGATATCAGAAGTATCGATTGGGATGAAAAAAGGAAAATCCTGATCGAACCCGATACTTCCAATGAAACGATAAGCGAAGGAAATCAGAGAGACAGAGAAATAACCTGGAATGTAACTCTCGTGAACGCAGATGATGTCTGGGCTTTGGGTTATACGGGAGAAGGAGTAACTGTCGCAGTTCTGGATACAGGTGTCAGATACACTCATCATGACTTGCAGGATCATGTCTGGGATGGTTCTGCTTATGGCTATCCTTATCATGGATATGACTTTGCTAACAATGATAATAATCCTATGGATGATCATGGTCATGGAACTCACTGCGCTGGAACAGTTGCTGGAGACGGAACTGCAGGATCTCAAACCGGAATGGCTCCGGATGCTACGATCATGTGTGTAAAAGTTCTTGATAACGAAGGTAGTGGAACAGAATCAGAAGTCTGGGCTGCAATCGAATTTGCTACGGATTATGGAGCAGATGTGATCAGTATGTCGCTTGGCTGGCAGCATTCATGGGGAGTTGATCGAGAATCCTGGCGGGAC
>DRTC01000507.1 GCA_011372345.1 Candidatus Cloacimonadota bacterium | reverse complement strand
TCATAAGAATATCCAAAACTAAAACCTGTAAAATATCCCAATTTTGCAGGATTACTCCAGACATCCAGCGGATTTTGATTCCAGATATTAGCACAACCACTATAATTACCAAAAGCTACATCCGTTGCAGAAGGATTAATCAAAGTGAAAGGACAAGCATATTCATATGTTGCAAACATTTCAATGCTGATCAGCAGTAGTATAAGAATTATGAATCTTTTCATTTTTTCTCCTTTTTTTATAAACTTTCCGAAAATTTAGAAAATCACATAAGACTGAACTCCATCCGTCAGTTGCCGGATGAAGTCCAGTTCATAAATTCTTAAATCTTTTTCAAAATTTCATTCGCTTCTTTTTCCAGTTCCAGAAATTCATTCAACATTTGAATTTGCTTTTCTCTGTTCTCTTGATCCCAGATCAAATCAGGATTGGGAACATGCGGCGAAGGAATTTCCTGAAAATGTTTATATAGAAGTTCTGCTTCATCATTATAAATTTCCGCTAATTCCGTGACCAGGTCTTTATCTTTTTTAAATTTCTCGATGTTGTTCAGGAGATACTCTTTGGTAATTGATCTTGCTTCCATCAAGCTGTAATAGATCCACCAGTTTGCCAACTTCATTTCATCGAAGACTTTTTTATCGGCTTCTTTATAGGATTTTTCATCTTTCAGATCAATGATCCATTCCTCGATGGCTTTGATTCCGGAAAAATATTCATCATATTTTTCCGTATTATAAAGTTCATTAGCAATTTCAAATGATTCAGCATATAAAGGTGAAATATTTGCTTTTTTATGATCTTTGATCACAAAAATAATCCAGGGGAATTTCCGGGCAATTTCATAACCATCTGTTTTATCAAAATATGTTCGGCAGAATAATTCTTTTCCATCTTTCTGATAACCTGTGATCAATCCCCATTCAGGAACTTCGATCAGATCGATAGCGATAACAGGAAAACCTTTATCAATACTTTTCAGAATGATCTTTCGCATCTCCTCTTCTGATCTCATCTCAATATCTTTTTCTATAAACTCATCGCTTTGCAGGTGATAAACATCAAAATCATAACCTAATTTTTTCAAGATATCTTCACCGACATTTTTACCGCAAGTTGCATCAGGAGAACTGGGACAAAATCCATCAAAGAAATGTAATCTGAAGCCATAACCGGATAGTCCGACCAGATCTTCATAGCTCGTTTTCTGTCCGAATTTTTCTTCGATCAGAGTCAATGCTCCGAGAAAGGAATTCTCCATTCCTATTCCCCATCCTAATTTCCCGATTCCATCGATCACAACGGCATTATCATCCATCTTATGATCAGGTATTAATTCCTGCAGATAAACTCCTATCTGTCCTTTCGGGATCTTGATCGGAATAACAGCCTGTCCTCTTAAAAAAGTAACTTCAACTTCATCGGTTTTAACTGCTTCTTTACATTCTGCTAATTGCTTTAAAGTATGAACAGGTTTTCCATCATAAGTTAACAGAATATCACTGATCTTAGCTCCCGCTTTTTCAATCGCAGTTCCTTCATTAAAACCGGTTATCTTCAATTTCATCAAACTCTCCTTCTCTGTCTGTTCAGCGACAAGTAAACTTGTTATTAACATAACAGTTAACGAAAAAATAATAATGATCTTCTTCATCTTTTCCCCTCCCTTTTTCTATTCATCAAAAAGAAAAATTGAGATATTTGGTGTCAATTAAAAAAGGTGAAAGGGACAAGTTTCAAGGAACAAGATGCAAGTCATCAATTAATCATTCTCCGTCAGGTTTAGTTCTCTACTGCGGAAACCGTAACCCATCACATCGGAAACATCGGTCAGGAGGACAAAGGCTTTGGGATCGATATCCTTAACAATTTCCCGCATCAATGCAACATGTCTTCTATTCATCGCACAGAAGATCATATTGAATTCTTTCCCAGAATACGCACCTTCAGCTTTGAGGAAGGTTACTCCGCGATTTATCTTATCAAATATCTTTTCTTTGATCTTATCAGATTGTTCCGAAATTATATAAACACCTTTGACATACGGCATACCCATACTTGCCAGATCAGTTATTTTTGCAGTGATAAACAAATTTACATATCCCCAGATAATAAGTTTCAGATCGGAGAAGACAATGCCGATAGAAAGGATGATCAAAGTTTCAACGATCCAATAGCCCATTCCTATGGAAACTCCGAACTTCTGTTTGATCAGAGCAACGGGAATATCCGTTCCGCCGGTCGAACCTCTGAAACGGAAGATGATTCCCAATCCTAAACCGAGAAGAACAGAACCGGCAATCGCAGAGAGGTAGATATCCTGAGGAGAAAGCATGGCAATCACCTGTTCTCCATTCTGCTCAAAAGTATATTTTGCCAAATCTTTGATCAAACCCAATGAATGAAGATTCTTCAAATCCATAAAATCAGTCAGGATAGAAGCCATGATCATTCCATAAAGAGAGCGCGCTCCGAATCTTTTCCCCATAAAAATAAAACTTAACACAAAAAGCGGGATATTCAATAATAACATCGAAGTTCCTGCCGGGATATGGAAGATATGAAAAAGTATCTGGGCTAATCCGCTCACTCCACCCGGAGAAATCTTATACGGGATCAGAAACCAGGAATAGGAAATCGCCAGCAGCATTGCTCCGCAGGCAATTCCAACATGCTGAATGATATGCCTTCTAATTAAATTTTTTATCATCATCTAACTCCTTTGAGGTGCGTAATTTCAAAAGCCGATTTTTAAGTCAAATAAAATGAAAAAAAAGATATATACTGTTCTATCAGCCTTTAAAACAGTAATATAAAACGAAACTTCTTGACTTCTGTTCTCATAAATAAATTTGATAATCACGCAAGACTCGACTTGCAATGTTCGCAGGGAATGCGAGTTGAGAATTGCGAACATTTTGGACAGATTGTTCTCGACTCGCACTTCGTTACGAGTCAAGTCCAATCTTTCAAATAGAAGGAGGACGGTTGTTCAAAGTAGAGATCAAGATAAATCATAAATATTATAAGAAGATCGCTTATTCCAAACCGATCACGATCGGGGAGATCATAAAGGAAAAAGAATTCAAGGAGAAAGGAATCATTGCGTATGTACTGAATTGTGACTATACAACTTCAAAAGAACTTATTAAAACGGATGCAGAAGTAGATCTGATCACCTCTAATTCTTCGGAAGGTTTCCGCATTTATCAGGACACGGCTATTTTCGTTATGATGAAGGCATTTTATCGTCTCTTTCCCGCAAAAACGAAATTTATCGTGGAACATTCTATCGGGAATGGTGTCTACGGAGAGATCTTCGGCAAAGACATTTTTACGGCAGAGAAGGTGAAAGAACTTAAACATGAAATGCTCGAGATCATAAACAGGAAACTTCCTATAGAGAAGATCAATATCAGTCTTTCCGAAGCGGAAAACATATTTTCAAAAAAAGGAAACGGAGAGATCTTTTCTCATTTATCCTATCATAAGATAGATATTTTCAAATGCGAGGAATATGATGATTATTTCCTGAGGCAACTCGCAGAAAATACTTCTGCGATCCGGAATTTTGATCTGCTTTATCATTCACCGGGGATCATTTTGAGATTTCCGGATAAGGATTCCCTTCAAATAAAGGGAGAATTTCAATTTCCGCGTAAACTTTTTGCCACGCACCAGGAGCATGATAAATGGTTGAAGATAATAAGAGTTCATAATGTGAGTGCGCTCAATAAAGCAAAGGATACTTATCGTCTGGCAGATATGATCCAGGTCGAGGAAGCCCTTCACGAGAAGAAGATCGTGTTCATTGCGGACGAAATATCAAGGCAAAAGGATGTGAAGGTGATCCTGATCGCAGGTCCTTCTTCTTCCGGGAAAACGACTTATGCCAAAAGACTTTCCATCCATCTGCGGGTCAATGGTCTTAATCCGCAAATTATCCAGTTAGATGATTATTTCCTGCCGCGTTATCTGACTCCAAAAAAGGAAAGCGGAGAATTTGATTTCGAGTCTTTACAGGCAATCGATCTCCAGCTTCTGAACGATAATCTGCAGGATTTTCTTGCCGGTAAAGAGATAGACCTGCCGAAATTCAATTTCCTGACCGGAGAAAGAGAGAATATTTACCGGAAACTTACTCCCAAAAAAGATGCTGTTCTGATCCTCGAAGGAATTCATGGTTTGAATGATAAGCTGACAGAGTCTGTTCCTTTCAATCAGAAGGTGAAAATATATGTGAGTGCGTTGAACAACCTCAATATAGATGCTCATAATCGTATTCCTACGACAGATTCCCGTAAGATCAGGAGAATTATCCGCGATCATAAGTTCCGTGGTTATTCGGCAGAGCAGACACTCGACCGTTGGGATAGTATTGCTGAAGGTGAGGATAAGAATATCTTTCCTTTCCAGGAAAACTCTGACTTTATGTTCAACTCCACTCTTACTTATGAGCTCGGAGTTCTGAAAAAACATATTATGCCCCTTTTGCAGAATGTAACCTGCTATTGTCCCCAGTTCCAGGAAGCAAAAAGACTGATAAAACTCCTCGATCATATCTCCACTATCCATGATGAACTGGTGCCGTCTCATTCTATTTTGCGGGAATTTATCGGGGGGAGCTTGTTTAATTATTAACTCACCCCCAGCCCCTCTTTTGAGAAGAGAGGGGAGTATAATGCGGAAATAACTCTGAAAGAGTTGAATATTAATAGCCGGAGGTAAAACCTCCGGAGCATAATAGCAGACAGGAAACAACTCTGAAGGAGTTGAATAAAAATGATTGTAGCGTTTAATGTTCAATCCTTTCAGGATTGGGACTGTTTTATCTCTTCCTAACCGGAGATTCAATCTCCGGCTATAAAGATTGAATCCTTTCAGGATTAGTTGGAAGATAGAAATATCTTGTTGAAATTGAAATAAAAAAGATTAGAAAACATAAATCTGAAAGAGTTGAATATTAATAGCCGGAGGTAAAACCTCCGGAGCATAATA
>DRTC01000506.1 GCA_011372345.1 Candidatus Cloacimonadota bacterium | reverse complement strand
TGATAATTATCCGGCGATCAATGTCTGGAAACTGGATAATAACGAAATTCTGAATGAAGGAATGTTTGCCGGAACTACTTTCGATATCACGACCGGAACTTATTTTCTGCTGGGAGGATACGATGGTTACGGCGGTGGAAACAATGCCTGGTATGTGCATTGGGCAGCTGAACCTTCTCATTCCGATTTTCATGATCCTGTTTGGAATTATGGATATATTTGGAACAATGCTTATGAAAACCTGATGTCCTGTCCCGACAATTCCCTTTCGCAACTCGGCTGGTACACGATGATGATCAACCTGCATGAAACCGGTTGGCATGACGGCGAAGAGATTTCCGGTTGGGAACATCGTTACTCCTCTCATATCAAGAATGCGAATGTTTATGCGGAAGCATCAAGATGGGCAAACGGAGATTTTACGGAAACAACTGCTGCCTATTTCGATGACATTGACAGAGATGGTGTCGAGGAAGTGGTGATCCATAATGATAAGACTTTTTTCGTTTTTGAAAGTATCGGCGGCAAAGCGAATTGGATCTTTGCCAAAGATAGTTTTGGAAATATGTATTCGGTAGTCGGTTCGGATGTTGCTTATTGGTCGGACACTGATGGTGATTACAATGAAGGATCGAATAATCATGTGGCTGCACTTTCCGATGTCAGTCCTAATTACCAGCATGATATTTATGCGATGGAAATTATTCAGGGAAGCGGCGATGAAGTGGAAATCGAACTGGTCAGGAATGAGCTGACCAAAACTTGCATATTACAAACCGGAGATTCCCATCTGGAAGTCCAGTATTCCTCGACCGACAATATCTTCATCAAATCCGGCTGGACTCCAGACTTGCTTGATCTGATCTGGAATGGAAAATCCAATATCCAACGAATGTGGGGAGAAGGAGGTTCTTATTGCGGAAGAAGAAATAATTCTTCGGGAGCAACTGCTGCTTATGTTCTCGGAGAAGGCGGAGCATATTTTAATACTGAATTTGAAGGAACACTCGTGATGGGAGACGAGATTTTCGGAGATTCTAATTTTAAAGTCTTCCTTTATGCCGGATATACGAGCGAACCTTATGACCAGTATTCTAACAAAGTTGTGGAGTTGGATGAACTGGCAGAACAGATCGCTGATGATATTCCGCCTGCTGTTTTTGGTAATTTTGCCTTTCTCGTTGCCACTAACAAACTTCAGGTCGTTTTCACGGAGCCGGTTACGATTGAGTCTGCTGAAAACATAAATAATTATGATTTTCAGAATTTTGAGGGATTTTATGTTTTATCTTCCGCAAATCTAACTCACGAACAAAAAGTTATTCTGACCATTAACGGAACTTTTCTCGAAGATGATTTCGGCACAGTTTTCGTTAATAATGTTTATGACTTAAATGGAAACATCATCGATCCGGCTAATAGCAATGCGGAAGTTATGGAAATAATTATGCCGCATCTGGTTGGAACTTTCAATAATTGGGATACTTCCAATCATGATTATGAACTGATCCTGCAAGATAATGGATTGTGGCAATGTTCGACTGAACTGAATGCCGGAACTCACGAATATAAAGTCCTGGAAAGCGATGACTGGAACGGACATGATTTTCCTGTAAATAACCAGGTCTTTACTCTTGCTCAATCAACTGAAGTTACCTTCTTTGTAAATTGCGGAGTTGTTGTCAGTTATGGAATGAATGATGAATATGTTTTTCACAGCCCGAATCCTCCGGTTGTCTGCGGAAGTTTCTTATCCGAAATCGGTGGAACCGACTGGAATGTGAATACATCTCTCACGCAAATGAATGACAACGGAACAAATGGTGACG
>DRTC01000505.1 GCA_011372345.1 Candidatus Cloacimonadota bacterium | reverse complement strand
CTTTTGTTCCTTACCTTATGAAGAAATATGATTTGAATAAGTATGTTGAGATTGTTTCCCAAAAGCTTGATGTTGATATAATTCTGGGATATTTTAATAAATATGTTTATAAATTTTTACTGATCTTTTCCCTGTCGTTCTTCTTTCTGGTTGGATTTGGAAACATGATCTTATATTTAATTATTCATTAGAAAAATTAAAATGAGGTGATTATGAAAATACTTTTTTCTTTATTAATTTTATTGCCGATTATTTGTTTTGCCGAACAATACGAACTCGATGATTTGATCGAGATCGGTTTAGAAAATTCGTATGATATTAAGAATCAGGATTTATCTCATAAAAATACAATATCTTCTATGAGAAGCAGTTGGTTAGGTCTTCTTCCTGATATTACTGCGAATGCAAGTGCCGGTAAAAATATCATCAAGAATGAAACGGATTGGTCAAGAAGTTCTGGAATTTCTTTGAGCAAAAGCATTTACTGGGATGATCAAACATATTTCAGTATCAGATTGGCAAATATCAACAAGAAGAATTCCGATCTTAATATGCAAAATATGAAAAAGTATATTGCTTTCAATGTTTTCTCAAAGTATATTTCTATTTTGGAAGCACAAAAAAGTTTGCAGATTCAGGAGAAAAATTTATTACTTCAGAAAAAAATTACGGAACAAATCCAGGTGCAGTATGATTCGGGGGATAAATCATTGCTCGATCTGAAACAAAGTGAGATTTCTTTACTCGATTATGAAATAGCTGTTGCTGAATATGAGAATGATTTGAAAAAAGCAAGGAAAAACCTGTTTTTGTATCTGAATATAGAAGATGAAGGATTGGAATTTTCCGAACCGGATTTTGTTATTTCAGATCAGGAAATTGAATATAGCGAAAATATCGATATTCAAACAAAAAGGAATGATCTGAAAAGTTCAAAACTTTCGCTATTTCAGGATAAACTCAATTTTTTCCCGGATCTATCTCTAACTTATTCATACAGTTATGATAATGACTCATATTTCGATTTCTCAAACTATGATGATTCTCATACACTCTCGTTGAACGCTTTCTATCCAATTTCAGACTTGCTGGAAAGAAGGGAATCATACAGCCGGGCAAAGAATAATTTAAAGATATCTGAAATCGATTTGCAGGAAAAAGAAAATGACTTAAAAAATGATTACGAAAATCTTCTCAATGACATTCAAACCTTAAAAAAATCTTACGAGTTGTATCAGGAAAAGAAAGATCTGGCAGCAGAAAACCTGGAAATGGCACAAAAGCAATTCCAACTTGGGATCATCAGTTTACTTGATTTTGACCGAGCGAAAATAGATTTTCAAAATGCAGAACTATCTTATATAAATAAACATTATGAACTGATGAGAAAACAGGAGGAAATCAATTATAAATTATCTCATAAAATTTTAGGGAAATGGTAATAATCACTTTCCGAAGCTTCTAACAAAGGAATTCTTAAATGTAAGATTCGGAAAGTTTAATTGTTTTTGCGGAAGCAGAAAGAAACCGCTGAAAAGGTTCAAGAAAGATCATGAAAAAAGAAGTTTTATTTAGGAAAATCAAAGAATAAGTACATCAATTTGATAAAGATGCCAAGATCATCCTTTACGGATCGAGAGCAAGAGGAGATTTTCGAGAATATTCGGATTGGGATATTTTTATTCTTTTGACAAAAGTAATCGATTTTAAACAAGAAGTAAAATTAAGGTATAAATTATATGATATCGAAATAGAATCAGGAGAAATCTTGAATCTAATTTTTGAAAATTTGAAATACTGGAACAGTAAAAGAAACAGTTGTTCTCCATATTATCAAAGTGTTGTTCACGAAGGTATTTATTTATGAAGGATTATAAGAAGGAATATATAAATTACAGAATCCGCAGAGCAAAAGAATCTTTTCGGGTCGCACAGATTTTATTCAAAGAAGATTCATTTAATAGTTCTGTGAATAGATTGTATTATTCTGCTTTTTATATTATTTCAGCTTTGTTATTAAAATTCGGATATTCTTCATCAAAACATACCGGTGTTAGAGCTTTATTTATTCAACATTTTATCAAGAAAGAATTAATTCCCAAAAAATATGGGAAGCTTTATAAGTTACTTTTTG